>JAZNIG010000057.1:0-23741 GCA_045577355.1 Faecousia sp.
CACCAAACGGGTGCTGGATTATATCGGCCGGATCGACCTGCGTACCGGCAAAGAGGAGATCCTGATTGAAGACCGGGATAACACCCTGGATCTCCACGCCGTAAAAAATGACGCGCTTGTGTTTTCGGCCCACGGAATCCCCGATGTGGATATCCAGGATCTTGACGCATACCGGGAGCAACTAAAAAATCTTCCATCCGTCTTTCAGCGCTGGGATGCGCAGACCGGGCAGGTCAGCACATTGTTCGAGAAATACAACTGTGTAGTAAAAGGGGTCTATAACGACAAGCTCTATTATAATGGGAGAGCAAATGATATTTTAAATCAATATACCTATGATCTGAACACCGGGGAAGATGCCCTGTTTCTTGATCAGGAACGTATGTGGTTCTGGGGCGGTGGATATGCTCGGTGCAAAGATTCCGCAGTCAATGAGGATTGGTACATTTTGGAACTGAAAAGCGAAAAAAAACTGCCCATTGATATTGAGGGCAGCCTTGGGTTTCAGTGCGGCTCCAATCAGGGCTGTATCCTGCAGCAGTCTGTGAAACCTGCGGACGGAGGACCCACAGAGCACCGGGTCTGCTATGTGCCCTATACGGCGCTGGCCGACGGCTTGCAGGATGAAGACCTGATGCACGTCTACACTTGGAGGAATCCCATGTGATTAAATCATAGGGGTATCCTGATTAAATATATGCCCCATAGGAAAGGAAAGGTGATACAAATGAAGAATTAAGCCTGCTTTCGCGCAACCGGAAGGCGAAAGCCTTGAGGTGATTGAAGCATAAACATAGTATTTGCGGTGTAGGGCAGGGCCTTGGTCCTGCCGTAACGGCCAAAGGCCGTTCATTATGTGGCGTAAACCACCCCGGCTGGAGTAAACCCCCGCCCTACGATAAGAATAGAGGAGGACTGCCATGAAAGATGCCAACCGGATCACAGGGGCGGTCTTTGACCGCCCGCGGGTAACCGCAGGCCGCCCCTACTTAGAGATTTCTATTCACACCGATAAAGGAACTGCCTATGGAATTACGAATTGAAAACTTAACAAAGGCTTATGGCAAAAAGGCGGCACTTTGCGACTTTACCGCCACCTTAACCAGCGGTATATACGGCCTGCTGGGGCCTAACGGTGCAGGCAAAAGCACTATGATGAAGATCCTCACAGAAAACCTGTCTGCGGACAGGGGCAGCATCCTGGTAGATGGCACGCCCACAGATAAAATGGGAGCGGAATACCGGAGCCTGCTGGGCTATATGCCCCAGCAGCAGGGGCTATATCCCCACTTTACCGCCCGCCGCTTCTTATACTACATTGCGGCCCTGAAAGGCATGCAAAAAACCCAGGCCGCTGAAGAAATTCAAAAGGCCGCTGCTATGGTCAACATGACAGAGCATTTGGACAAGCGGCTGGGAACCTACTCCGGCGGCATGAAGCAGCGGATCCTGATTGCCCAGGCAGTTTTGGGATCTCCCAAGATCCTGATCCTGGACGAGCCGACGGCGGGACTGGACCCCAAGGAACGAATCCGCATCCGCAACCTGATCTCCCAGATCTCTATGGACCGGATCGTGATTTTGGCTACCCATGTAGTATCGGATGTAGAGTTTATTGCCAAAGAAATTCTGATGCTGAAGGATGGCCATCTGATTTCCCAACGCAGTCCCTCCGGGCTTTTGCAGCAGATGAAGGGCAAGGTCTTTGAAATCTGCGTGTCAGAGGAACAGGTGGATACGGTGCAGGCGCAGTATCTTGTGGGCAATATCCGCAAGGACGAGGAGGATAAAGTCTGGGTGCGTGTCATCGATGACCGTAAGCCTGATTGGGCAGAGGTGCGGGAGGTTACGCCCACTTTGGAGGATGTATATCTGTATACCTTTGAAGCCCGCACCCCGGAGGAGGGGTTAGCGTGAAATTTTTACAGACAGAATTGAAAAAGCTGCTGACCCGGCGGTTTGTGCTGATCCTCCTGGCTGCCATATTGGCAAATCTCTTGTTATTCTGGCACAGTCAAAACAACGGAAAGCAAGCCCTTTATACTCCGGAGGCATACCAATCTGCCCAGCGTGATTTGATGAATGTGGAACCGTCCCAGCGGCAGGCATACGCCCAGGCACAGTACGAGCTGCTGGACGCCTGTCAGCGTTGGGAATCTTATGACTTACTGGCGCAAAGCGGCAAGGCTGACCCTAACCGCATTGACGAGGAAATGCTTGCCTATCAGCAGGTCTATGAAAGCGGCAATTATCTGCGCTATACCGATAACCTCTACGCAGAGATAACGGTTATCACCAAGCTTATACGGGAATTAGAAAGAATCGACGGCTTTCAATCCACAATGGATACTGCTATCCAGGACGCTAAGCTAAAAACCTCTGTTTCGATCTTCTCCAAACCCGGCACCTTCCCTTACCGCAGCCAGTTGGCAACCATTGAACGGCTTGAGGTGCTCCGTGAGATTATACCTGTTTTTGATATGTCGGACGGTGTTCTATCCGCACAAAACGCTGTAGCAACTGATCTGATCGCCTTGCTGCTGATCATTATCCTGTGTACAGAGATGATCGTCACAGAGCATAACAACGGCATGCTGCCTATTCTCCGGGCTACCCGGAAGGGACGGCTGCCCCTGATTCTTTCCAAAGTTGGCGCCGCGGTTGTTTGTGCAACTCTGATCACCCTGGTTTTTTGGGGCACCAATCTGGCATACTGTACCGGAACGATTGGGTTGGGAGACCTTTCCCGACCGGTCCAGTCACTGACAGGATATACTGTTTGCACCCTGGAAGTGTCTGTCGGTGTGTATTTATTGCTGTTTTTCCTGTTTAAATGGCTTTTATACACTGGGATCGGTATTTTGTGCCTGACCCTTGGTCTGGTTCTGCAAAATGCGGTTGCTGCATGGCTGACCATAGGTGGATTTTTAAGCATTGAGTACATCCTGTGTCAGACCATCTCGTCCGTTTCTGCATGGAATATCTTGAAATACGTGAATGTAAGCAACCTGATTTTCTCGACAGACTGGTTAGCAGAGTACCGTAACTTGAATTTCTTTGGTTACCCCGTGGAGGTTTTTGCCGCCGCCTGTGTATTGACCGGAGCTTTGCTGGGGCTGGGGGTACTGCTTCTGTGCTGCCTGTTCTGTCAGAAAAAGATTCGGGTACTGCCCAAGCTTCGGCTTCGCCTCCAATGGCCCCGGTGGCTGCCCCGTCCGGGAAAAAGCACCGCCCTATTGGGGCATGAGTGTTGGAAGCTGTTGGCAGAATGTGGTGTGCTTTTGGTTCTGCCACTGTTTGTGGTGCTGAATTTACAGCAGCCATCCGCCGTTGCCTATCATTTAGATGATCTGTATTATATGCACTATATGCAGCAGCTAGAAGGACCTCTTACGGAGAAGCAAGAACTGTTTCTGCAAGAAGAGGAAATCCGATTCGCTGCGCTGCGGGATGAAATCAGGCAGCTCTCCCGGGATTATGCAGCCGGTATCATCACAGAGCATGAAGTAGATTCCTTGCAGTCAGCCCTGGAAAGTGCTTTAAAGCCGGAAGACATTTTCCAAAGAGAAATACAGCCCCGAATCAATCAGTTAAAAGCCCTGCAAGCAGAAGGAAAAGAAGTCTGGGTTGTCTATGAACCGGGATATGAACACCTGTTTGGCATAAGCTCCACCAATGATAAAACAGACAGCGCTGCAATGTTGGTGGCAGCATTCATTCTATGCTTCGTAAACTTTTATCCTATGGAGACTGCTTGCGGTATGCAGCCACTGCTGAATGTTTATCGTCGGGGACGGGGCAGCACCGCCCGTTGCAAGATCGCCATTAGTATGTTCATCACAGTACTCCTGTTTCTGATTGCCCAGATACCCGATTACTGGTATGTGGCAAAGAATTATGGATTCTCCGCCCTGCAAGCGCCGCTCTGCAGCTTAGAAGCCTTTGCCGGATGGAATGACACGGTTTCCATATTGGGCGGTATCTTGATCTTTGAGGGGCTGCGGCTGCTGTCTGCTATCTCTTTAATGGTTATTGTTTTGCTGCTGTCCGTTTGGACCCGGAATCAGGTAGCCACCCTTTCCCTGAGCGCAGGGCTGCTCCTTTTGCCCCTTTTGCTCCATGTGCTGAATGTGACATTTTTGGATCCGTTTAGCTTCTATCATCCCCTTACAGGAACACAATTGCTTTGTGTACAGGAGCCGCTGGGCAGAAGCCTTCTGTATTACGGCGCTACATATCTTTTGGGTATTGCATCCCTGGTGATACTGCTTCGATATGTACACAACGGCTATCGGCGCACAAAATAGTGATAGTAAAGCAAAATCACCATAGATCGTTGCGATCTATGGTGATTTTTAATGCGCACAAAACAAAGAGGGAAATTAATAGAACTTTCTCTTGTTCTTTCTGGCAGCTTCAGACTTCTGCTTACGCTTCAGGCTGGGGCTGACATAATGCTCGCGCTTCTTAACCTCAGCAATAACGCCCTCCTTGGCGCAGCTCCGCTTAAAACGGCGCAGGGCGCTTTCCAGAGATTCGTTTTCCTTTACGCGAATTTCAGACATTGTTTTCCCTCCCTCCGATGGCATCCGGCTAGTTCCTGGATGCGTTCAGGGCCATATCGGCTTGTATATTATATGCTATTGTTCCCCTATTGTCAAGATGCATTTTCCCCATTTTTGACACATTTAATCGGCTTTCACCATAGAAGCGCGCCTGCAGACAAAGTCAAATTTCAATTTTCTTGTGCAGCGACACAGGGATAAATTGTAGAGGGCATCGCAAATTCATGCGGTGCCCCCTTGTTGATCATTTTACGATCAGATTGACCAGCTTGTTCTTGACCACGATAGTCTTAATAATATTGCCGCCGTTCTTTTCCAGGAACCGGGCGATCTTCTCATCTGCCAGCACATTCTTGATCACAGTGTCATTGTCCAGATCCGCGTCCATGACCACAGTACCACGCATCTTGCCGTTGACCTGAACTGCCATAGTAACTTCCGAATCCTTGCACTTCTCTTCGCTGTACTGAGGCCAGCTTTCGTAAGCAATGGTATTGTCATGTCCCAGAATCTGCCAGATCTCCTCACCCACATGGGGGATAATGCAGGAGATCATCTTAATAAAGCCTTCTGCATACGCTCTAGGACAAGTGCCGTTCTTATAAACCTCGTTCACAAATACCATCATCTGGGCAATGGCGGTATTGAAGCCCAGCACCTCAAAGTCAGCAGTTACCTTCTTCACCGTCTGGTGATAAACCTTTGTCAGCTTGCCGTCATCTGTATCGGTAATATTGGCACTTTCCGTGAAGAAGTTCCATACCCGGTTGATAAACTTCTTCGCACCCGCCACAGCCGTGGTGCTCCAGGGCTTGGACACCTCCAGCGGGCCCATGAACATTTCATACAGGCGCAAGGTATCCGCGCCGTATTCCCGAACAACATCACTGGGATTGACCACAAACTCCGGGAAGCGCTTTCCCATCTTAATGCCGTTTTCGCCCAGGATCATGCCCTGATGCACCAGCTTCTTAAAGGGCTCTTTTACGGGGGACAGGCCCTGATCGTACAGGAAGCGGGTCCAGATTCTGGAGTAGATCAGGTGGCCTACCGCATGCTCCGGGCCACCGATGTACAGGTCCACAGGCATCCAGTGCTCCAGAAGCTTCTGGTCACAAAACTCCTTATCGTTCTTGGGGTCGATATAACGCATATAGTACCAGGAAGAGCCTGCACTTCCGGGCATCGTAGAGGTCTCGCGGATACCCTTCAGACCATTCTGGTTATACTGCTTCCACTCGGTGGCATTCTCCAGAGGTGCTTTGCCGCCCTTGCCCTTATAGTCTTCCAATACCGGCAGGACCAGAGGCAGTTCTTCGTCGGGCAGGAAGACAGTCTCTCCGTCCTCGGTGTAGACACAGGGAACGGGCTCGCCCCAGTATCTCTGGCGGGCAAAGATCCACTCCCGGAAGTGGTAGTTATTCTTTCTTCTTGCCACCCCGGCCTGTTCCAGCTTGCAGGTGATTGCTTCCTTGGCCTCTTCGACAGTCAGACCGGTAAATTCCTCAGAATTGATCAGCTTGCAGCCCTTACCTAAGTAATCCTGCTTTTCGAAAGCACATTCTGTCACATCCCGGCCCTCAATAACCTGGATCATGGGAATGTTATGGGCGACGGCGTACTCAAAGTCACGCTGGTCGTGGCTGGGAACAGCCATCACAGCACCGGTGCCGTAATTGCCCAGAACGAAGTCGCCGATAAACACGGGCACTTCCTTGCCGTTGACCGGGTTGATGGCATACACGCCCTTCAGCCGGCAGCCGGTCTTGGTCTTGGTGGCATCGGTACGGTCGATATCGCTCTTCTTTGCGGCTTCGGCAATGTAGGCCTCTACCTCTTCTCTGTTCTGCACCCGGTCCATAAGGGTCTGTACGATCTTACCGTCGGGAGCAAGGACCATAAAGGTAATGCCATAAATGGTTTCAATGCAGGTGGTGTAAATGGAGAATTCTCCGCCGCCCACCAGTTTAAAATCCACCTCAACACCGGTGGACTTGCCGATCCAGTTCCGCTGGATCTCCTTGGTGGATTCAGGCCAGTCGATCTCCTCCAGGCCCTCCAGCAGCTTTTCCGCAAAGGCAGGCTGGTCAATAACCCACTGCATCATATTCTTCTTAACAACAGGATAGCCGCCCCGCTCGGACTTGCCGTCGATGACTTCATCGTTGGCAAGAACAGTACCCAGTTCTTCACACCAGTTGACGGGCATTTCGATCCGCTTGGCGTAGCCTGCCTCATAGAGCTTTTTAAATATCCACTGGGTCCACTTATAAAAATCCGGATCAGATGTGGCGATACACTTGGACCAGTCATAGTCAAAGCCAAGCTCTTTCAACTGGGCGGAGAATGTCTTAATATTTTCCTGTGTAAAGCCATTGGGATGGTTGCCGGTGCTGACCGCGTATTGCTCAGCAGGCAAACCAAAAGAATCGTAGCCCATGGGGTGTAGCACATTGTAGCCCTGCATCCGCTTCATACGGGACATGATATCCGTTGCCGTGTAGCCTTCCGGGTGTCCTGCATGCAGACCTACACCGGAAGGATACGGAAACATATCCAGAACATAGTATTTGGGCTTGGAAAAATCCCACACATCTGTGCGGAAAGTCTCGTTCTCCTCCCAATACTTATGCCATTTGGCTTCAATGGCACTAAAATCATAATTCATGGTGAAACCTCTTTTCTAAAACAGCCACACAAGGCTATTGTTCTTCTATAATAATTCCGCTGATATCCACTTGCTCCGCATCTGCCCACAGCCGTTCCAGAGAATAGAACTCTCTGGCCTCTTCCGTGAATACATGGACAACGATCGAGCCAAAGTCCAGCAGCTCCCAGGAATTCCCCCGATGGCCCTCACGGCCCAGCATCGGCTCTCCAAGTTGCTCCAGAGTATACTCCGCATGGTCACACAGGGTCTTAACATGGGTGTTGGAGGTACCGGTACAGATCAGAAAATAATCCGCCAGGCTGCTGACTTCATTGATCCGCAGCAGCTTAATATCCATGCCCTTCTTGCTGTCTAAAGCCTTGGTTACTTCATAAGCAACTTCTTTTGCCGTTAACATCATTCATCCTTCTTTCTGATAATCATCTGTCTAAAAACGCAAGCGCCTCCTGGGACTCCGGAGATATTTGCCGCCCCTGCTGACGCAGGAGCTCCAGGGTCATTTCAAGTCCCAGCTTCAGTGCCTGGTCCAAATCCTCAAAGGCAAGCCTGCGCAGCTCCTCCACGCCGTCAAATTTTCGGCTTGGCTCCATATAGTCTGCCACATAAATGATCTTTTCAAGCGTATTCATATTGGGTTTTCCCGTAGTATGGGAGCGGATCGCAGCCACTACCGCCTGATTTTCGCCAAAAACCCGTTCCGCTACCAGACTTCCGGTTAGTGCGTGAAGTGTTTTCGGGTTTTCTGCAGAAAAGGTATTTAACACTATACCATATTCTTTACACAAGGTCAATTGCAAAGGGCCATCCAGGGCTTTCGTTATATCATGGAGCAGGCCGGCTCTGGCCGCATCTGTCTCATCCGCGCCCCAATGTCTTGCCAGCGCTGCGGCTGTATCCCGACACCCCAGCACATGAGGCACCCGGCTGGGCTTCAGCAAACTGACTACCTCCTGCTCCAACTCGACCATAGAAAGATTCCGGTAGTCCTGCCGCAGCTCGGTGTCCAGGCATCCAAACGCCTGCAATCGGCGCACATCATCCGCAGTCATCTCGGGCAGCACACGATCACAGCAAATATTGCCCTGCTCCATAGCCATACCCCTTCCCTGATCATTCCGAATCTCTTAATTGGCGCTCTCTTTCTCTTTCAATGGCTTTATCGATAGCCATCTGACGGAAATATTCATTTCTCTGCTCCCGGACCTTTTTCGCTGCCTGACGGCGGGCCTGAGCACCCTTACGGACTGGGTTTGCCCTGCCCGCGGGCGTGGCTTTCCGCTTTGCCCGGCCTGTCTGGTTTCGCTGTGTCTGCAGCTTTTCGCTGAATCGGTAGATCACAAATTTTGTGCCGATCACGGCCACGCCGTCAGCACCGGTAGCCTGACAAATCTCATCGCAGACCTCTCGCGGGGTCATCATAGCGCCTTCAAGAACCTTGCCCTTGACCAATTCTCTGGCATCCAACTGTGTTTCCGCCTCAGCGATCACCGCATCCGTCACGCCGCCCTTTCCCACCATCAAGGTGGTTTCCAGGTTGTTGGCCTGGGCGCGCAATTCTGCCCGCTCCTTACTTGTCAGCATAACCTGCCTCCTTCATTTTCTCATAAAACAGCTTGAGGGCATTGGCCCGGTGGGAGACTTGATTCTTCTCTTCGGGGCTCAGCTCCGCAGTAGACTTCCCTAAGGGCGGATAGTAAAAAATAGGATCATATCCGAAGCCATTCTCTCCCCGGGGTGCCCGCAGAAGCTCTCCGTGGATCTCCCCTCTTGCCTGAATCACTCGACCTGCCGGTGTCACCATGGTGATCACGCATACAAACTGCGCCTGGCGCTGGCCGTCAGGCACATGATCTGTGTTTTTTAGCAGCAGAAGCAACCGCCCCCAGTCATCCAGAGAATCATCAAAGCCGTACCGCGCGGAATAGATCCCCGGTTCTCCCTTTAACGCATCCACCGCAATGCCGGAATCGTCAGCCAATGCGGGCAAACCGGTGGCCTTCATTACCGCATCGGCCTTTAAAAAGGAGTTCTCCTCAAAGGTAGTGCCGGTTTCCTCCACGTCAATATCCACACCTAATTCCGACTGCAGCACCAATTCGATCCCGAATTTCTCCGTAATCTTGCTGATCTCCTGCAGTTTATGCTTATTCTTGCTTGCCAAAACTACCTTCATATTACAGCAGTGCCTCCACAAAATCCTTGGCCTGGAAAGGCATTAAGTCGTCGGCTTTTTCACCCACACCGATGAATTTCACCGGAATCTGCAAACTATCTGCCACCGCGATCACGATACCGCCCTTGGCCGTTCCGTCCAGCTTGGTCAGCGCAATGGCTGTAACACCGGCGATTTCCTTAAACTGCTTCGCCTGAATCAGGCCGTTCTGACCGGTAGTTCCATCCAGCACCAGCAGCACTTCCTTTGCGGCCTCCGGCAGCTCCCGATCTACAATTCTGCTGATTTTATTCAACTCATTCATCAAATTCTGTTTGTTATGCAGCCGGCCTGCCGTATCCACAATGATCACATCCGCGCCCTTTGCCTTGGCGGACTGAATCCCGTCAAATACCACAGACGCGGGATCCGCGCCTTCATGCTGCCGCACAATGGACGCACCGGAACGCTCAGCCCAAATCTCCAACTGGTCCGCTGCCGCAGCCCGGAAGGTATCCCCTGCCACCAGAAGCACATTCTTACCTTGTTCTGTCAGTTGTGTGGCGATCTTGCCAATGGTGGTAGTCTTACCTACGCCATTAACGCCAATTACCAGGATAACTGAGGGTTTCGTCTGTAAATTCAGCGCCGTATCGCCCACACACAGCATATCCACCAAAATTTCCTTCAACGCGGCTCTGGCTTCCTCCGTGGTCTTCAGATGCTGTTCCCGAATGACCTTGCGCAAACTCTGGGTGGCCTTAGTGGCTGTCTCCACCCCCAGATCCGCCAGAATCAGGCTCTCTTCAAGCTCATCATAAAAATCGTCGTCGATCTCAGAAAAGCCGGCAAACACACTGCCCAGTGTATTGCCCAGCGCATCCAGGGTCTTGGTCAATCCGACCTTGATCTTATCAAAAAAACCCATAATTACTCCTTTTTTCAGAGTACAGATTGAAACATGGAGATATGGTATATTATCTTCACGTTTCAATTTTAATTACTCTAAGATTCCCAACTGCTCTTCCATCTGATTCAGATCCAGCCGCAGCAGCTTACTGATACCCTGCTCCTGCATGGTTACACCATAAAGCACATCGGATGCCTCCATGGTACCACGGCGATGGGTGATAACAATAAACTGGGTCTTCTGGCTCAGATTGTGCAGATAAGAGGCAAACCGTTCCACATTTCGGTCATCCAATGCCGCGTCAATCTCATCCAACATGCAGAACGGCGTAGGACGTACCTTTAATATCGCAAAGTATAGAGCGATGGCAACAAATGCCTTCTCGCCGCCGGACAGCAGCGTAATGGTCTTGACCTGCTTTCCGGGGGGCTGTACCCGGATTTCGATGCCGCATGTCAAAGGCTGTTCCGGATCCTCCAGAATAAGCTGACCCTTGCCGCCGCCAAACATTTCCTCAAACACCACGCCGAAATACTGGTTGATCTTGGCAAATTCCGCCACAAAGATGGTGGTCATTTCCTGCGTAATATCCCGGATAATTCCCTCCAACTCCTTTTTGGATACCAACACATCATCCCGCTGGCCGGTCAGGTATGTATAACGCTCATTGACCCGGGCATATTCCTCAATTGCTCCCAAATTTGGAGTGCCCAAACCGGAAATTTTCCGTTTTAATTCGGCAATCCGCCGGTTTCCGGCAGCTACAGATTCAATTTGTCCCCGCTTCTCTACCGCAGTTCCGGGGGTTAGCCCATAGGTATCCCACAGCCTGTCGATAGTATTGCGCTCTTCAATGGCAGTGGTCTCCTTCTTATTTTCCAACAAAGCACAGGCCCGTTCCATATTCAGAATATCTTTGCTTTTTTCCTGTGCCTGCCGCTCAGCATAGGTCTTGGCCGCTTCAGTCTCCGCGCGCTTGGCTAATGCACTGTCCCGACTGTTGCGCATAGAATCCGTTTCGGTTCCATTTTCCTGCTGACGCAGTTGAAGCGCAGAAATTTGTTCCTCCAGGCGCTGGTTGTCCAGCCGAATTGAGTCAATCAGAATCAGCTTCTTTTCCCGGTCCCCTTCCATAGCAGAGCGAAGCTGCTGCAGGTCCTCAATATGGGTTCTGGCAGTGGCTGCCTCCGCTTCCAGAGCAGCTTCATCGGTCTTCAGCTCAGTCATCCGCTGGGTGATCTTTGCGGCAACAGTTTCTGCTTCTGTCTGACTGCCCTCCAAAGCGACCAGATTACCGCGCACCCGAGACAATTCAGCCGTGTACACTTCAATCTTGGCTTGCTGGGCAGCATAGCGCTCCCGGTCTGTTTTCTCCCGGCTTTTCAGCGTATCCAGTTCCCTACGGGCAGAATTCACTGCATCACATATGGCTTGCAGCAATATTTCATGCTGCTTCTCCTGCCCCTGCAGCAGCAGAACCTGATCCTGCGCCTGCCGCAATTGATCCCCGGCAGCCTTCATTTGAAATTCCACCTGGTCCACAGACCGCTGTGCTTCCTGCAATTCTGATTCCACGGATCTCAGTTTTTCGGAAAGTGCCTTTTCCTGAACTGTCAGCTTATCCAACTCATTGGCTCGGCTCAAAATGCCGGCTTCCTTATTCACACTGCCCCCGGTCATAGAGCCGCCAGGGTTCACCACTTGGCCGTCCAAAGTCACAATCTTAAAGCGATTTGCATATTTCTTGGCCATTGCAATAGCATGGTCAATATTTTCTACAATTACAATTCGGCCCAGCAGATTTTCCACAATTCCCTGATAGGCCTGATCACAGTTCACAAGCTTGGACGCTATCCCCAGGAAGCCATTGCAGTCTTCCAACCCGTTCTCCTTCAGGCTCTTACCCTGGATCACAGTCATAGGCAGGAAGGTAGCCCGCCCGCCACCGGTACGCTTCAGATAGGCAATTGCCGCTTTGCCGTCAGCTTCACTTCCCACAACGATCTGCTGCATCGCTCCACCCAGCGCAATCTCAATAGCAACTGTATAGTCATCCTCTGTGCGGATCAGCCGGGATACCGGTCCATGAATATTCCGCAAACTGCCCCGCTGGGCCTCCTGCATAACCATGCGCACAGATTTTTGATAGCTTTCATAGTCCCGTTCCATAGCCCGGAACACTTTAATTTTCGCCTGTATGCTATCCAGCTTAGATGTCAGCTCACGAAGCTGTTGACTCAGCTCATCCCGCTTCTGAGTCCGGGTGGTTTGCCGCAGCGTATAACCGGCAATGGTGTTATTTGCCGCGGTCACTTCCTCCTGTGCTTTGTTCAGTGCCTTGCGGCAGTCATCCAAATCCTTCTGGGCTGCCTGACAACGCGCATCACCGGAGCGCAGATCCTCCGCCAATTGACAGGCACGTTCGCTGTTCTCCCGCAGGCTGGACTCCAAGCCCCGGATATCCGCCTCCCTGCCTGCCAGATCTGCCGTCAACTCACTCTCCTTCGTCCGCAGCTCCAAAAACTGCCGAGTCATGCCCTGAGCAGAACTGGCCATCGCTGCCATCTGCTGCTGCAGATCTGCCAACATCCCCCGTCTTTCTTCCAATGCTGTCTGTATTTCCAAAATGCGGTTCTTGGCCTGCTCGACCTGGGTAGTGATGCCGCCGCTGCGGTCATCAGCGCCCTGCAATTCGCTTTCGATCCGGCCAATATTGCCGTTATTATTTTCTACATTGCCCCGCAGCACGGCAATCTGTCCATCTAATTGCTGGTGAATTCCCTCCAGCATACTGACCTTAACCCGGATATTTTCCAGTTCCTCATCCCGGCTGCGCAGTTCTGCGCCCAATTCCTCTGAGCGTACATACAAATTATCCAGATCGTCATGCGCCTGCTGCAAAACAAAGGATGCAGACGCAAAATCCTCCTCTGCTTTTTTGGCATCTGCCGACAGCTTTTCCAGCCGGTCAAGCCAGACTGCCACTTCAACCCCTTGCAGCTCATCCTTCAGCTCCAGGTACTTTTTTGCCTTTTCTGACTGGATCTTCAAGGGCTCTAACTGCAGCTCCAGTTCCGACACCTTATCGCCAATGCGCATCAGATTGTCCTCTGTGTGCTGCAGCTTCCGCTCCGTTTCTTCCTTCCTGTGGCGGTACTTGGAAATACCAGCCGCTTCCTCAAAGATCTCCCGTCGGTCAGCACTTTTCAGGGACAAAATCTCATCGACCCTGCCCTGTCCGATATTGGAATAGCCCTCACGGCCCAGACCTGTATCCATAAACATCTCATGGATATCCCTTAGGCGAGCAGACTGACGGTTGATGTAGTATTCACTGTCACCGCTGCGGTAATAACGACGGGTAACCATCACCTCGTCTGCATCATAAGCAAGGGCCCGGTCTGTATTGTCCAGTGTCAATGTAGCCTCAGCAAAGCCCACCGCCGCGCGTTTCTGGGTGCCGCCGAAGATAACATCCTCCATTTTAGCACCGCGCAGGGTCTTGGTGCTTTGTTCGCCCATAACCCACAGGATCGCGTCGGAAATATTCGATTTACCGGAACCGTTGGGCCCAACAATGGCAGTAATATCATCGCCAAAGCGGATCAGTGTCTTATCCGGGAAAGACTTAAAGCCTTGTACTTCCAAACTCTTTAAATACACAGCAGCGACCTCTTCTGTAATAGATAAAATGAATCAATTTATTATACTGAAAAACAAAAAGAAAAGCAAGGATTTCTTTCTGATTTTGCATTGCGGAACAATTGACGCGTCAAAGGCCAAATAACCGCAAAAGAAAACGATCTAAAAAGACGACACCTCCTTAAAAAAGAAGGTGCCGTATCAATTTATTTTACATAATCCATGCAAATCCAGCCCTTGGAGATCTGCCCCCAGGTACTGCCGTTTTGGGTCGTGGTCTCCAAGATCTCGACCTTCGCCCCAAAATACAGATAGCCTACAATGCTACTGGAAGTTCCCGCGCTTTCGCGAATCCGAAGGCAATCGGTATTGACTGTCTTTGTGATCGTGGCAGTACTTCCACTGCCGCTATTGCTGCTGTTTCCGCTTAAAACAATGTAGTCCATGCTGATCCAACCATTGTCAGTTTTGCCCCAGAGGGTAGCACCCACAGTTCTGGTCTCGGTGATCTGCACTGTGTTGCCGTTATACAAATATCCGCAGATCGCATAAGAGGTGCCTGGGCCGTTGCGCACACGCAGGTAGCTGTCTACCCGCACTGTACCGGTCTGACTCTGGGGCTGTTGAGGTTGTTGAGGTTCCTGGGGTTGTTGCGGTTGTTGGGGTGTCTGGTCTGAACCGCTGTCCAGCTTTACATAGTCCATGCTGATCCAGCCGTTGGCCACCTTGCCCCAGGTCACACTGCCTGCCTTTTGTGTCTGCGTAATCTCAACTTTTGCTCCGTCGTACAAATATTCTACAATTCCGTAGCTGATGCCCGGGCCCTTGCGCACACGCAGACCGCCATCGGCCTTGACTGTACCCTTTAACACAGACGGCTTGGAATCACCGTTCTGATCTGGGGAAGTGTCTTCGGTGTTGTTTTCACTGTCATCACTATTATCCGGCGTATCCAGGATCACATATTTCATGCTGATCCAACCGTCAGCAATCTTTCCCCAGATCATAGAGCCTACTGTTTTCTGTTCCAAGATCTCCACCTTGCTGCCGTTAGCAAGATACCGCAGGGCTTTGTATCCGGTGCTGGGGCCTTCGCGCACACACAGGCCGCCGTCTGCCTTGACGGTACCGGTCTTGGTCTTCTCCTCTTCCGGCTCGGCAGGCTCCGGTTCTGTGGGTTCTGGTTCGGTAGGTTCCGGTTCAGTTGGCTCTGGTTCCGTAGGTTCCGGTTCTGTGGGTTCAATTTCAGGAGAACTGCCTCCCTCCTGAATCACTGTTTCATAATTAGTATACTTCAGGCAGATCCAGCCGCCGTCATATTGACCCCAGATATATCCACTTCCGTTTGCCACAGCAGTGATCGTAAACTGATCGCCGGTGTTGGCCGAACCAATAATGGTGTAGTTGGTGCCAGGCCCCTTGCGCAGATTGACATCTGTATCCGTGACTGTGACTGTTACATTTACAGTCTGCTGGTTATCTCCCGGCGCATTCCCATCCGCATCTACCCAATGGGCATATAAGGTAACGTTCTTGGTGCTTGCATCCAGCACAGTCACCTGTGTGCCGCCACTTGCCTCCGTAAACCAACCCACAAAAGTATAACCGGTATAGGTGGCTTCTGTGTTGGGAACTGCAGTCAGATTCGAATCATAGCCTTGACTGGAAGGACTCACCGCGCCCCCATTGGCGTCGTAGATTACATAGCAGTAATTATCCGGCGGTGTCTGAGAATAAACACTGTTCAGATAAATATTCGATTCACTCAGACGGCGTCTGAGCAGGTAAGTCTGCACCTGCCCTCCGGCTCTGCACCACCGTGCAAATGCCCGGATCAACTCGTTGCCTGTAGCCCCATTTACCACCGCTTTATACAGGGTACCGCTTGTATCAAATGCCCATGATGTACCGCAGTTATAGGACATAAGCACCAGTGCATCAAATTGATTCTGGGTCAAGGTCAGGCCATTCTTTTCAATAAACCTATTTAGGTCCCTATAAACATATTCCAAATGATTGCGAAGCAAGGTCTCTGCCTCCGCTTCCGAAATGCCATATGTACTGTAATACTCCAGCATATCATCGGGACATCTGGTACCATACCCCACTGTCCACTGGGAATAATCCCAATAGGGCTTTTTGCTAAAGCCCTCTTCCAGCTTCAATATCCGAATACAATCATCACTGGCGCTGAATCCAGTATCCTCCGGCTCCTTCCCTTCCGGCTCGGTTACTTCCGGTTCGGTTACCTCCGGCTCTGTTTCTTTGGATACCGTATCCTGTGGCACTGTTGTCTGTGTCGTCGTTTCTTCTGTCTGGGACTGAACAGTCTGTTCCGTAGCAGTTTCCTGTCCAGTCGTCGCTGCTTCATCTTCCTCAGCCGCCGCAGAAATCATACCTGCAGCCATGATACCAAGTACCATAGTCATTGCCATCATTAAGCTGATGATCCTCTTCGTCACAGGCGCATACTCCTTTCAATGTCGATTCACCGTTATTATAGCAGACCCATTTTTCCATTGCAACCCTTTTTTCGAAGAAATTACAGCTTTGTTACTTTTTAAAGTTTCCAAATTATGTCAAGAATAGCAACAAAATCCTCCAAACTCCGCTAATTCGCAACTTTTTACACTTCAATTGTTAACATAATGCTACTGCGCTCGATTTTCAATTGCATTTTCCTGTGCTCTATGGTAGAATAACCCCATCTTTAAGGGAGGTATGTCTATGCAGAAAACAAAAGCACTGATCGCTATGAGCGGCGGCGTGGACAGTTCTGTAGCTGCACACATGATGCAGCTAGCCGGTTTTGACTGCATAGGCGCAACCATGCGGCTTTTTGATAATAATGCAGCCGGCGAAGAAAGCAAATGCTGCTCCCTGGATGATGTAGAAGACGCCCGTTCTGTTGCCTATCGGTTGGGAATCCCCTTCTATGTATTTAATTTCACCGACCGTTTTCGGGAAATGGTCATGGATAAATTTGTCCGCTGTTATGAGTGCGGTCTGACACCTAATCCCTGTATCGACTGTAATCGCTATCTCAAATTTCAAGAGTTGCTGCAGCGTGCCCGGCTAATGGAATGTGACTGTATTGCCACCGGTCATTACGCAGTAACCCGCTACTGTGAATCTTCCGGTCGGTGGCTGCTGTACAAAGCCGCAGACCAAACCAAAGACCAAAGTTATTTTCTCTATAGTCTGACCCAGGAGCAGCTTGCTCACATCCGCTTCCCTCTGGGCGCGCTAACCAAAGAGGAAGTCCGGAAAATTGCAGAGGAAAACGGCTTTCTCAACGCACGCAAGCGGGACAGCCAGGATATTTGTTTTATTCCCGGCGGCGATTACATGGCGTTTTTAAAGGAATACACCGGGAAGACCTACCCTGCCGGTAATTTTCTGGATATGGAAGGCCATGTCATCGGCAGCCATCAAGGTGCTGTAGGTTACACCAGAGGGCAGCGCAAAGGCTTAGGCCTGGCTATGGGCACGCCTGTTTACGTTTATGACAAGGATATGGCACAAAACACCGTCACCGTCTCCGATAACGCCGCTCTGTACAGCCGAACACTTCGGGCAAATGATTGGAACTTCTTCCCCTTTGATACACTCACAGAACCTCTGCGGATCAAAGCCAAAGCCCGCTCCCGGATGGCCGAGCAGCCCGCCACAGTGTACCCGGAAGAGGGCGGCTTCGTCCGTGTTGAATTTGACGAACCCCAGCGGGCCATCACTACCGGACAGGCCGTGGTCCTCTATGACGGTGATCAGGTTATCGGCGGCGGCACGATCACTGAAGTTTTATAATACCAAATCGAAAAAAGGACGCGTTGCTTCATTTTGCAACGCGTCCTTTTACTTAACTATAAGGCGGTACATTTCTATTTTTCGTGCTGATATGACACCTGCACAAGGTAGGGTGGGGCCTTGGTCCCGCCGCCCATTGAATACAGTTTCTGGCGGGATCGAGCCCCCGCCCTACACGATCAACAACAGAGCGTCAAACGGGAATTCACCTTTTGCCCAATCCTTCTTTATTAAAAAGTAAAGCCTGGAAAATACTCTTCCGCAAAATCTACCTTGTCCACCTGGAAGCTTTTCCCATTCAGATACGCAAGGCATCCGGCATCGGTTGTAAATTGAAAGGTCAGTTTATAGGAATACAGCGCCTGATAATTTCGATCATACCGTTTGTCCAATTTGCCGTACTTCCCATCCCCCAGCAGTGGATGCCCCGCATGGGCAAACTGTGCACGGATCTGATGGGTTCGGCCTGTGATCAGTTCACACTCCACCAGTGACAACCCATTGCGGCTTGCCAACGTGATATAATTGGTCTGACAGGTCTTTGCACCAGGCTGCGGGGTGTCTGTTACGAATACCCGGTTCTTTTTGGCATCCTTAAAAAGATAGCCCTTCAGGCTGCCCTTTCCCGGTCTGGGTGTCCCCTCTGCAATCGCCAGATACCGCTTGTCCAGTTCCCGGTCTTTGATTTTTTGATTCAAAATCCGCAAGGACTCCGCATTTTTCGCCGCGATCACGATACCACCGGTATTCCGGTCAATCCGGTTACACAGGGCCGGTGCAAAAGAATTCTCTCCTCTGGGACTCCATTCCCGCTTCTGGTACAGGTATGCCTGGATATGATCGATCAGCGTTCTGCCGTATTCCGCTCCGTCATGAGGATGAACCGCGATCCCAGGCCGCTTATCTGCCAACAGGATGTTTTCATCCTCATATACAATATTTAATTTCGGAGTGGCTACCGTCAAGTAGGCATTGTCCTCCCTGGGCGCTTCAAAAAACTCATCGTTAATATAAAGCTGCAGCACATCCCCCGCTTTCAGGCGGGTATCCCGCTCTACCCGGGCACCGTTACACTTAATGCGTTTAATGCGGATGTATTTCTGGGCCAGGGATGCAGGAAGCAAGGGAACTGCCTTACTTAAAAAGCGATCCAAACGCTGGCCTGTATCGTTAGGGCCGATAGTAAATTCCTTCATAATTATGCTCCGCCAAACCCTTCACCCATTTTCTCCTGATAATGGCGGTCAATCTGCTCCGTAAACTCTCGGGCTGGATTATAACCCATCTTACGCTGACGGTTATTCATAGCAGCAACCTCCAGAATGACCGCCAGATTTCGTCCGGGCGTAATCGGAATGGTGTACATTGGGATTTTCACATCCAATATCTCTGTATACTGTTCCTCCAGTCCCAGGCGGTCATAAACCTCCTGGGTGTTCCAGGGAACAATATTAATCACAAGATTGATCTCATTCTCCGCGCGAACCGCACCCATACCAAACAGCTTTGCCACATTTACAATGCCGATTCCCCGCAGCTCAACATAGTTACGGACGAGCTCCGGTGCAGTTCCCACCAGGGAACTGCTGGAAACCTTCCGGATCTCCACCGCGTCATCCGCGATCAGCCGGTGGCCACGCTTTAAAAGCTCCACTGCAGCCTCACTTTTTCCCATGCCGCTCTCACCCAGCAGCAAAAGCCCCTCACCGTAGACCTCCATCAACACACCGTGCCGGGTAATACGGGGAGCCAGTGCCGCCTTCAGATAGGAAATAATAGCAGAAACTATGGTAGATGTGGCTTCATGGCTCTGAAGCAGGGTCACATTATGCTTTTTGGCCATCTCCAGACACTGCGGATCGGGCATCATATTTCTGGCGATCAGCAGCGCCGGTACTTTATAAGAAAGCAGCCGATCAAAGGTGATGGCGCGCTCCGCAGAGGTCAACTTCTGCAGGTAACTAACCTCTACATTACCCATCACCTGCAACCGCATCGGTTCGAAGTGATCGAAATAACCGGCCAATTGCAGACCAGGACGGGCCACATCCTCAACCGTGATCTGGATTTTCTCATAGTCTGTGGATGCGTAGACCATCTCCAGCTTAAATTCCCTTACCAAGGTAGTAAGCGGCACACTATACATATTAAACATCTGGGGCTCACCTCTTCCAAGCGCGTATCATTTGCAACCATTATAGCCGCACACAGCAGGAATATCAATAATATTTTCAAAATCAAATAAATTTTCCAAAAAAACACTTGCATTTTGCTTAAAACTCTGCTATCATATCAAAGCGCCTGTTTGGGGCGCAGTTTCAGTGAGCCATCATAGCGGATAGGAGGTGCAGTGAATGGCGAAGTGTGATTATTGTGGCAAGGGCGTTACTTTCGGTATCAAGGTTTCCCACTCCCACAGACGTTCTAATCGGACCTGGAAGCCCAATGTGAAGCGGGTCAAGGCCATTGTTAACGGTACTCCGTGCCATGTGTACGCTTGTACCAGATGCCTCCGTTCCAACAAGGTTGAGCGGGCTGTCTGATCCACAGCGCTAAATAACGCCATTGCTTGAAGCAATGGCGTTTTTGTTTTCAACCAATGGAATAACAAAAGGTGCGCGCAAGCGCACCTTTTGTTATTCCTTATTTTTTCAGAAGATCCGTCTTTCGCTCCTGCCCCTTCAGCAATCGGGCAATGTTACCACGATGCATAAAGATGGTTAGTACACCCATGAAGATCCCACACAGCGTTACAAGCAAATTATCATAATGCAGCACTACAAACAAAGCAACAAAGGTCATTGCTGCCAGTACCGATCCCAATGATACATACTTTGTCAACAGATACACCGTTATAAAGACCGCCGCAATAAGCAAACCAATGCGCCAATCCACCACCAGCGCGATAAATAAGCCGCTTAAAATACCTTTTCCTCCCCGAAAGCCAAGGAGTGCCGGAAAATCATGACCCAGCATCACCGCCACACCGCCAATAGCCGCACCGTCAATAAACGCGGTATGGGGCTGCAGCAGCAGGCCGCCGACCACACAGGACAGGGCTGCCTTTCCCGCATCAATGAGAATCACAAACAAGGCCTGTCCTGCACCGTAGTTGCGGACAAAGTTGGTTAACCCCGCATTGCCGCTGCCATGGCTGCGCACATCATCATGCATCAGCGCAGACACGCAAACCGCACCGTTGAGATTTCCCAGCAAATAGCCCACGAGCACAGCAATCAGCACAGAAAGCCACATAGTTACTCCTCCTTATCGCCCTTCTGGCGGATTGTGATACGAACAGGGGTGCCCTGCAGACCGAATACCTCCCGAATCTGATTTTCCAAATACCGCTGATAGGAAAAATGAAACAAGCGTGCGTCATTGCAAAAGATTACAAAATGGGGCGGCTTTGTACCTGCCTGGGTCATATAGTAGATCTTCAGCCGACGGCCCTTATCACTGGGCGGCTGTACGCGGGAAGTGGCATCTGCCAGCACACTGTTAAGCTGACCGGTAGTAATACGGCTTGTATTCTGCTTATTTACATCCTGAATTACCTGGAACAGCTTATCCACACGGGAACCGGTCAGCGCGGACAGGAACACCACAGGCGCATATGTCATATAACTCAAACCCTGCCGGACACCGATCTCCTTATCCCGCATGGTGTTTGTTTCCTTATCCTCCACCGCGTCCCACTTGTTGACCACGATGATGGCCGCCTTGCCCGCTTCATGCACAAGGCCCGCAATTTTGGTATCCTGCTCTGTAACACCCTCGTTGGCATCCACCAAGATCAGGCATACATCCGCCCGCTCAATGGCATTGATGGTGCGCATATTGGAGTATTTCTCAATCGCATCGTCCACTTTACTCTTGCGGCGCATTCCGGCAGTATCGATAAAACAGTACTTGCCTGTCTCGTTTTCAAATTCCGAGTCAATGGCATCCCGGGTAGTTCCCGCTACATCGGACACAATGACCCGCTCCTCCCCCAGTATCCGGTTCAAGAGGCTGGACTTGCCCACATTGGGTTTACCTACGATGGCGACCTTAATTATATCGCTCTCTTCCTCTTCCTCCTGCTCCTCCGGGAACTGAGCCAGACACCAATCCAGCAGATCACCGGTTCCATGACCGTGAACCGCAGACACCTCAAACAGATCGCCAATGCCCAATCCATAGAACTCATATACATCCGGGTTGGCCGGGCCGATGGAGTCGCACTTGTTCACAGCCAGTGCCACCGGCTTGCCGGACTTGCGCAGCATAGTAGCCACATCCTCGTCTGCCGCCGTCACTCCGGCACGCACATCTGTGACCATCACAATGCAGTCAGCCAGTTCAATTCCGATTTCTGCCTGACGGCGCATAAACTTCAGCATATCGCTGTCTGTTCCCGGCTCAATACCGCCGGTATCCACCAGAGAAAACACCCTGCCGCACCACTCGCAGTCGCCGTAAATCCGGTCTCTTGTAACGCCGGGGGTATCCTCCACGATGGAAGTCCTGTGTCCGGTCAGTTTATTAAACAGCATGGATTTGCCCACATTGGGCCGACCCACAATTGCAACCAAAGGCTTCGCCATAGGGATCTCTCCTTTCATTCAAAACACATTTTATTATTACACAAAAAGATTTCCAAATCAACAAAAATCCAATCATGCAGTAAATCTTTTTCAAACAGTCATATCTGGAAAATTTTTTCAAACAGGACCACAAAAGGAAAAAGGGGAAGGCTTGCGCCTTCCCCTGGTTTTTCCTGCCTTAGTCAGCCTTGGCAGCCAGAACCTGACGGCCATTGTAATTGCCGCAAGCTTTGCATGCTCTGTGAGGCATGACAGGCTCACCGCACTTGGAGCAAACCGCTACGCTGGGCGCAGACAGCTTCCAGTTGGAACCACGGCGCTTATCGCGGCGGGCCTTGGACACTTTACACTTAGGAACAGCCATGGATGACACCTCCTTGGTCAATCTGCTTTATCAGCATTTCTTTTGATTACTTATTGAGAAGCTGCTGTAAAGCAGCGAGGCGGGGATCGATCTCTTTCTGGCAATTGCAGGGACCTTCGTTCAGGTTCTTGCCGCACCGGCAGCACAGACCCTTGCAGTCCTCATCACACAGCAGCTTGGGATCCATATTCAGCACGAAAACCGTGCGGACAATGTCTTCCAAATCGGCGCTGTCGCCTTCCAGATCGAACACCCATTCATCTTCATTTTCTTCGTTGGCAAGCTCGGTAACCAGAACCACATCGATGGGAAATTCCACATCCCGCTCAAAGTCCGAAGCGCAGCGGTCGCAGACACCGTGAATACGGGTGCGGATGCTGCCCTGCATTACCAGCACACCGGCGGTGTTGCGCACCGTACCGGAAGCCAGCACCGGTTCTGTCACCGGATAGCAGGTACCCTAGAGAAGATCGCTCAGATCCACGCTGTCAGTAAAAGTGATACTTTCACCGGGACAGTCCATAATCTTTGACAGTCCAAGTCGCATAGTATCCCCCTCCTAACAGTCGTGCTTAGATATTATATAGACTTTTACGTCATTTGTCAAACATTATTTTTCGTTTTTTTCAACTTTTTACAGGCGGTGAAAAACAGGCTTTCTGGCTTCAAATGTACAAACCCAGCCGAAGACTTCCTGCACCATTTTTGCCGCCTCACGGCAGTACTGCCCTGCCCTTTTGGTGTCATGGGCATCGGAGCCCACGGTGACGATTTCGCCGCCCAGCTCCATGAATCTGCGCAGGTAAACTATGCCGGGAAGAAAATCGCCGCACACATCCACGCCGCTGGTATTCACCTCGATGCCCTTTCCCTTTTGCGCCAGCGTCCGAAGGATTTCATCCACCAGCTCCCGGTGCTGATCATAGGACACCCGGCGGTGGGTGGGGTTACTCTGGGCCTTGCTGATATAGGTCAGATGACCCAGCACGTCAAAGTCCTCATGGGCCTGCACACAGGCCAAAATCTCCTCAAGATACAGCC
>JAZNIG010000058.1:0-16261 GCA_045577355.1 Faecousia sp.
GCGACACCAGTCCGCAGACTGGTGTAAAAATTGAGAGCTGGCGAGCAATTTTTAGCCCGGGGGAGAGTCCATAGAAGAAAGACTGCATCCGGTATGGATGTTGGCTTTCTTCTATTTTGCTTTGCAGAGGGAAAATGCAAACGAGTCCCTTCCGGCGTATACCGTCCTACGAACCGCAACTGTAGAAAAAGTTTTTCTTTACAACAGCAAGACCTGTGATACAATTGTTTTAGAGGCGGTGATTAAGATATGTTCTCCTTTTTTTATAAAAAGCAAGCAGTAGCTTCATTTGAGATTGATCATCCTAAGTTTTCAATAACCCCTAATTCACAAAACATAGAATCATTATTAAAAAGTGCTGGAATTGAATACACCACTGTTACTGATGGTTACATTACATTTTGTGGAAAAGCATTTGATAGTGATATTCCACTTATGATCGGCATACACTTTAACCCACACAAGGTGGAATTTATAGAGATATTTAGAACACTGGAATATTTTCAATCCGAGCAATATGATATTAATGTTTCCTTTGCTGAATTATCTAACATACTGAAGAAGAAATATGGAACACCTTTGGTTACAACCTCTGCTTCGATAAGTGGCTATCCTTGTGAGCAATGGACAACCCCTAACTTCATAATAAATCACTATATCATGGATCGCTTTGGTCCAGAAGAACATTTGCATATTAACTTTTATAAAAAATAAACTTTGTGCTATTGTTGCCTTTTGGAACTAAAAAGCCATTGAAAGCACTCACTTTTCACTTAAATCCTATAAGAACAATCGTACCATATCGAGTGTTCATAACGGATTTAAGTTATGGACACTCGATTTTCTTTTTCGAATGGTTGGATTGCGCCGTCGTAATCCGATGCTCGTTATACTCATGGGCACGGTATTACTTACTGAAATTGAATTTGTATTTACAAATTTCCTTCCTGTTACGGCATGGGACAGTTTTGCTTGCAATCTGTTTCGATACAATTTATAATAGAATTACTACTGATAAAGGTGGTCGAGTAAATTATGAAAGACGAAAAGTTTGTAACACAGACCTCTCCAATATCCAATTTGATATATTTCTCTGTGCTTACTTTGCTGTTTGCAGTTTTATTTGTTGTTACATATCGCTTTCTTCCTCAGTTTCGCACCTATTTGTTCCTTATCGGTGCACTTCTGTGTGTTGGTTGTTTAGGTGCTGGTATGATTCTTTCTTCCAGTCCGCCAGTTACTTTGCGTTTCAAAGATGACGAACTGTACATCTCTGATTCAAACGGAAAAGAGTATAACGTTTATGCCGTTTCTGCCGCTGATTTTGTCTTTATGCAAACACCTCTGGAAAAGAAATATGATATTGGTTGTCTTAGAATAAAACATACTGTTTTCTGGATGTTTGGCGTTAAAAAATTTTCGGAAACGAAAGCATATGTCAATGATCATTTTCCACACTAAAAATAATCATTAACTAGAGATTCGGTAAAGTCCGTTATAAACGCCCACGCTAGAAAAGCAGATATCCCATCCGGGATATCTGCTCAGAGTCGGGCAATAAATTGTTAGGTGCTGCCTCACTTTCTTTAGTGGGGCAGCACCCTTGTTATTTTCAATCTTCCACACGCTTGATGTCCGCGCCCAAAGCTGTCAGTTTTTCCACCAGCTGCTCGTAGCCGCGCTCAATGAAGTGGATATTCTCCACCCAGGTAGTACCCTCTGCGGCAAGACCTGCAATGACCAGTGCCGCACCGGCCCGCAGATCGTGCGCCCGGACGGTCGCGCCCTTCAGCTTTTCCCCACCGGTGACGATAGCCGTCTTGCCATTGATCAAAATATCCGCCCCCATGCTGGCAAGCTCCGTGCAATAGCCGAAGAAGCGGGTCTCATACACGCTCTCCGTCAGCCGGCTGATTCCCTCTGCCAGGGCCATGCACACACAGATCTGCGCCTGCATATCCGTGGGAAAGCCGGGATAGGGACGGGTCTTGACTGTGGTATGCCGCAGCCGTCCATCGGACTGGACACGGATAGCATCATCATAGCTGATAAACCGGGCACCCATTTCCTGCAGCTTGGAGGTGATGCACTCCATGTGCTTAGGGATCACATTGCGCACCAGCACATTGCCGCCAGCCGCAGTTACTGCAGCCAGATATGTACCGGCCTCAATCTGGTCAGGAATGATTGCATAAGTACCGCCTTGCAGGCTTCCCACGCCCCGGATCTTGACAGTATCCGTGCCAGCGCCAGACACTTTCGCGCCCATCGTATTCAGGAAGTTAGCTAGATCTACGATATGAGGCTCTTTGGCTGCATTTTCAATCACTGTCTGACCGGGCAGCAGCGTCGCCGCCAGCATAATATTGACTGTAGCACCCACACTGACAACATCCAAGCTAATTCGGTTGCCTTGCAGGCCGCCAGGGCCGGGTATTAGGTTTACATAATCTTCATTTTCATCCACATCAGCACCCAAGGCCGCAAAGCCCTTGATATGCTGATCAATAGGTCTGGATGCAAAGTTGCAGCCGCCGGGCAGTGCCACATTCGCCTTATGGAAACGGCTGAGGAGCGCTCCCATCAGATAATAGCTGGCCCGCATTTTTCGTACCAACTCAGGATTTGGATTGGTATTTTTAATATTGGTGCAGTCCAGTATCACCACGCCAGGCGCTTCTCTTTGAACCTGAGCACCCATATCTTCCAAAATGTCCAGCAGGATCCGCACATCGGAAATATCCGGTACATTTTCCACACGGCATTTGCCCTGCACCAAGATGGCCGCGGGCAAAATGGCCACTGCCGCATTTTTGGCACCGCTAATGGTGACGGAACCCTCCAAGGGATTTCCGCCATGGATTTCATATCTGGCCAAGGATGATTCACTCCTTGCATTTTTCGTTTCACTCACTATATGATTATAACATAGACCGCTTATTATGTAAAGTATAATTTTCCGTCATTTATCGGCGTAAACCCTTCGGATAGTGATTTTTCAGCACTTTCCCATCTCCTTTTCCCCATCCGAGGCTGTAACCATCCACTGTTACCAGGCACCAACCCTGCTGCTCAGAGAGGATCACCTCACCGTGCAGATAGGCCTTTACCGCATCCCCTTCCGCAGGATAGTCCTGTACATTTTTTGCTGTCTTCAGCCACAGAGCTAAGGCATGGGCAGGCTCAAACCGGTCCTTCCTCACCTGCCCCAGTTCTAAACCCGGGCGCAGCACCTTTATTCCCCGGATATCCGGCATTGCCTCCGGTGCCCAGTATAAGCTCTGGCCAAACTGCACCGCCTTACCAGAAGGCAAATCGATACCCAGCACCCTTGCGAAGTCGGTCCACTGCTTTGGCAGCTTCTCCCCCTTTGGTGTATCCAGTTCATGTGCTTCCCCCATTTTTCTGCGCAATACAGCCGCAAAATGACCCTCTCCTAAAAGCTTATGGGGCCACAGCCGGAACATACCCGGACCGGCCGGTGTAAACCACGGTGCTTCCAGACACTCCGGTTCAAATTCCGGATGGCGCTCCAAAAAACTGTAAATAGCCTGCTCATTCTCCTCCGGAGCAAAGGTGCAGGTGGAATAAACCAGCCTCCCACCGGGCCGCACCATCTGCGCCCCCGAATCAAGGATCGATGCCTGCCGTCTTGCACACATCTCCACCGTTTCCTGGCTCCAGTCTGTAACCGCGGCTTCCTCTTTACGAAACATCCCTTCCCCGGAACAGGGTGCGTCGATCAGCACCTTATCAAAATACGCATGGTACTTTTCTGCCAATACCTGCGGGTGCTCATTCGTCACCAATGCGTTGGACACGCCCATCCGCTCCAAATTGCGGCTAAGGATCTTGGCCCGCTTGGGATTCCACTCATTGCTCAGAAGGAAGCCATTTCCCAGCATCCGCCCAGCAATCTGAGTGGACTTGCCGCCAGGCGCAGCGCACAAGTCACACACATTCTCCCCCGGCTGAGGGTCCAGCAGTGCCGCTGCGGACATGGCGCTGGCCTCCTGTAGATAGTATACGCCCGCATCGTGGTAGGGGTGCAGACCGGGCCGGGCTTGCGGGTCATAATAATAGCCCATCGGCTCCCAGGGAACCGGTTCCTGTGCAAAAAGCAAGGCGGGCTTCTCTCCCTTCAGGGGATTAAACCGCAACGCCACTGCCCGGGGCCGCTCCAATGATTCCAAATAAGCCGGGTATTCTTCCCCCAACTGCACCTTCATTCTCTTCAAAAAAGCCTCTGGCAGCATACCGGATCTCCTTTGCTACACATCCAAATTTCAGTTTGACGCTTTGTTTGGCATTGCCTATTGTAGGGAAGGGGCAGTGCCCCTCCCGGTGATTTTCAGTGCAAAATCACATTGCCGCAGGCGATAATCGCTATCTCCTGTAGGGAAATCCGGAAATTGGAACGATTTCCGGTGGGAGGGGCACTGCCCCTCCCCTACAATATATCTTGCATTATCACCCAATAAATACAAATTTGCCATTCTGATTATAGCACACTCTTCACTGTATTTCCACCGCAAAAACGGGGCAGGCAAAAATGCCTGCACCGTCTAGGAATTGCTTATTCTTCTTCCTTGGATTCGTCGATGATCTTCTGCTGATTGGCCTTGGGCACTTCCTCATAACGCTCAAAAGCCATTGTGAAGGAACCTCTTGCCTGGGTCATGGCACGCAGGTCGATGGCATAGCTGCTCATCTCAGCCATAGGAACCTCTGCCTCCACCACTGTGTTGCCTTCATTGTCCGGGTTCATGCCCATGACACGGCCACGGCGCTTATTCAGGTCACCGATCACATCGCCCATATAGCTGTCCGGCACAGTAACCTTCAAAGACATCACAGGCTCCAACAGAGTGGGTGCTGCATTGGGCATGGCTTCCTTGAACGCCAAAATAGCTGCCAGCTTAAAGGCCATTTCATTGGAGTCCACCGGGTGGTAAGAGCCATCGTACAGAGTTGCTTTCAGGCCAACCATAGGATAACCGGCCAGAGGACCTCTCAAAACCGCTTCCTGCAGGCCCTTTTCAACCGCGGGATTGAAATTCTTAGGCACTGCACCGCCAACCACGGCCACGTCGAAGATCAGTTCGTCCTGCTCCTCCTGGGGCTCAAAGCGAACCCACACATCACCAAACTGGCCGGAGCCGCCGGTCTGCTTCTTGTGACGGCCATGGGCCTCTACCTTTTTCTTAATCTTCTCCCGGTATGCAATCTTTGCCGGAGACAGGACCGCATCCACACCGAAGCGTGTCTTCAGCTTGGCAACCAACACGTCCAGATGCTGATCACCGGCGCCGGACAGGACCAACTGATGGGTCTCAGCATTGTTAACCAGTGTGAAGGAGGGATCTTCCTCGTTCAGACGGTTCAAACCGGTACCTACCTTTTCTTCCTGACCCTTCACCTTCGGGGCAATAGCCATAGAATAGCAAGGCTCTGCATAGGGGATACCCTTCAAGCTGACTACCTTGCGGGGATCGCACAGAGTATCGCCGGTCTTGACCTTGTCCATCTTGCCGATTGCGCCGATATCACCGCAGCTCAGGTGCTTAACTTCCGTAGCCTTCTTGCCGCACATAGCGTACA
The DNA here is from genome assembly GCA_045577355.1 of Faecousia sp. GTDB lineage: Bacteria > Bacillota > Clostridia > Oscillospirales > Oscillospiraceae > Faecousia. Next base: position 5,602 of record JAZNIG010000058.1, read on the forward strand.
AGCGACCCAGCTTCTCGGTCTCGCCGGTACGGGCATTGACCAGCGTGGTGTCGGAGGTGATGTCACCGGAGAGAACCTTCACAAAGGAATACTTGCCGTACTGATCGGAAACAGTCTTCCAGACAAAGGCAGAAGGAACACCGCCGGGAGAAACCACGAATTCTTCAGTCGTGCCATCAGCCAGTGTGGCCTTATGGTAGTTGCCCTCCACCGGGTTGGGCAGCAGGTCAATAATGTGGTCCATGAGCATCAGGCTGCCCAAGCAGTTGACACCGGAACCGCACAGCACCGGGAATAGGGTGCGGTCCAGAACGCCCTTGTGCATGCCCTTGATCATTTCAGCATAGGTAAAGTCCTCGCCGCCGAAGAACTTATCCATAAATTCCTCGCTGGTCTCCGCAACGGATTCCTTCAGCGCATCGTTAAACTCTGTAATAACCTCTTCTTTTCCCTCGGGCACATCGATCTCCACACGCTTCAAATTCCGCATCTCGTAAGCGCGCTTATTAAGCACATCAATGATGCCGGTGACCTTCCGGTTGGCATCCCAAATCGGCACGACCACGGGAGCGACCTTGTTGCCGTACTTCTCGCGCAAGGCATTGAAAGTGGCATTATAATCGGAGTTGTCCTCGTCCACCTTGGAAATGTAGATAAAGCAAGGCATGTTACGCGCTTCACAGTACTTCCATGCCTTCTCCAGGCCCACGGTGATACCATCCTTGGCAGAACAGACAATGATCGCCGCATCGGCTGCACGCAGAGCTTCCATGGCAGCACCGGAGAAGTCAAAGCCACCGGGGGTATCCAGCAGATTAATCTTATTGTTATGGTACTCCAGAGGCACTACAGCAGTAGAAATAGAAATGCTACGGCGGATCTCCTCCGGATCATAGTCACAAACAGTATTTCCATCGGCATTTTTGCCGATCCGGTCAATAGCACCGGTCATGTAAAGCAGGCTCTCAGCCAGGGCAGTCTTGCCGCTGCCGCTGTGGCCCAGCAAGCATATGTTACGAATGGCGTTTGCAGTGTACATGGTATGTTCAATCTCCTTTCGGGAAGGCGCGCCTTCCACCTGTGCAGTCAGGGTGCTATAGCACCGCAACAAGGACATTATACACGAACCTTGTGCGAATTTCAATGCCTAATTTTGTCATTTTTACAAATCTGTCGGTCACGCAACCTCATTGCAGCTCAAAATATCCAGTTTTTCCACCCGAATTAGCAAAAACGCGCGTCTTTGGCCCGAAAACATTTGTTTTTGTTTGCGGTACATTTTGTGTTTTTCTGATCCCACACTTTCTGTAAATCAAATTTGTATTTATCGCTCCGTTATGCTGAAACCCATTGTAGGGGAGGGTCTTGTCCCTCCCCTACAATAAGGAGCGCTAAACTGAACGATAAACTGAAATTTGACGCTTGCAGCAAAAAGTGGGGAGCGCTGCAAACAGCAGTGCTCCCCATGTTCTGTTAAATTGCTCTGGTCCATTCAGAGATCAGCAGGCCCGGAATCAGCCAGACCAACTGATACAGGAACATATTTGCCGGTGTCAGCAGCTCCAGTGCCCCCAGAATCGTTAGTGCAAGCATCATCGCCAGTCCCAGGATGCCGCCGATCATGTGGATGACCACACCTAAAATACTGGCTGTGCGCAGTGCCCGGGCGCCTGTAACCCCGTAGGCGAAGGGTGCCAGCCCTTTGGAGGTAACTAACAACAGTGCCGGCGCATCCGGCTCCAGCTCCCGGGTTTTCAGTTCCTCCCGCTGGGCCCGCTCCGGAAAGCGGATACGCCGGGGATTTACACCGAATCGACTGCGGAGAAAGCCTTCTGTCAGGGTAAAGTCACCAGCGGTCAGCACAGGATTTAAGCCCCGGTATGCGCACAGGGTTCCCAGCCCCGCAACAGAAGATTTTACCTTCTCATAAGTCACAGCAAACAGGCCGCAAAGCTCGCCGCCCACCGCAACACAAACTGCTTGATTGACACGGATCCCCTCAGGCACCGCAACGCCCATTTCCTTCAGGAAAGAAAGCGACCCAACCAACACCACTTCATCCTCTACCTTTGCCCCAATGCCGCCACCTGGGTAGGTACACAAGTCTGATGCATCATAATGATGGGCATTGCGGCTATCCAATACCTGCAGGAACAGCGGTGCCAATCCGCCGCCGTCCGCCACAATTACCGCTGTTCCATAAGCGACCACTTCATCGGGGTTACGGCTTCCATAAAACTTCACACCGTTCATACGTACCGCACCGGCAGGGAACAAATCCTCATGGCTTATGGGGAATACTGCCTTGCCACACAGGCCCAAGACCCCCTTCCAGCCACATAGCACCACACCCAGGCTGTGCAGCCGCCGTTCCAACAAAGCCATAGGCCGGGAGAGCGTGATAAACGCGGTAGCAGGCATAGCCGCCAACAGGGTAACCGCTGTCACTTGAATGCCCACGGAAACACCGTGCAGCACGCCACCGGTGATCCCTATACCCAGACTGAGCAGCAGTACCGCCAGCCCATAGAAGGACAGAACCTTCTCCGGTCCCGATGGCACCTGATAGGTATCCATGAATTTCTCCACCTGGCCCTCGCCCCGCAGCAGGCCTTTCCTGCCCTGAAAATACTCATGCACAGCGCTCAGGCTATCTAAATGATTGGCCTTACGCATAGTGTCCATCTGGCCTATCTCAGTGCTTCTGCGCTGATAGGAATTCCAGAGAGACATGGTCATTTCCAGGCTAAATGCAGCACAGCAAGGCACCCGAAGCTGCCGCAGACACAACACTGCGTCTATACAGCAGGCAATCAATGTAAATACCAGCAGAGTGTTCAGGCTGAACCGCCTTTTCAGCATATCCGCCACACCCTCAATCAGCTGAAAAGAGCCCAACAGCGCAGACACCAACATAGCTAAAAGCTGGCCAAATACCATCAGGCGCATCCGGTTCTCCTGCACCATGCCCAGGGCATACATCGCTGTGGATCCGGCACTGATCAGCACTACCAGCAAACTCAGAAAAATTGCCGCCTGCAGCTTGCCAAGCCCTTTTTCTGACAACTCATAATACCGTTTCTCCGGCCCTGCCACCAGCTTGCGTTTCAGCTCCCGCAGCCGGGATCTGGGATGAAAAATAATAGGCTGCGGTGGTATATATTTCCCCATTGGCTGCTCATACTCCGGCTCCCATCCATCGGCAAAGACATCTGCCTCTTTCGTAGGTGCAGGAACAGGATCTTCTTCCTCCAGCGGTGCTGCTACACGCACCTGTCCCTTGGGCAGCCGAACGGCGTCCATGCGGATGGTATCGCCGGTGACGGCAGATCCCTTCAGCTCCGGGTCTTGTTTGGGAAGAGGTTTCACAGCCCGGCCAATTTCAGCGGCCAGTGTCTCCTTTAGGGCCAAATCCTCCTCCGGATAGTCGGAAAATTCCTTCATTATGGCATCCAGATCAAATTCCTGACGTTCCTGTTCATCCATAGGCTTCCTCCTACTTGCTTAAACGCTGCCGCACTGCCTCATACAGCAAAATGGATGCCGCGGCAGATGCGTTCAGGGATGTAATCCGCCCTTTCATGGGAATATGGACCGTCACATCACAGTTCTTTCGAACCAAACGGCTCATTCCCTCGCCCTCAGAACCGATCACGATAGCCGCCGAAACTGTCAGATCAGCCTGATACATAGACACAGACTCTTCCGCGGCAGTACCAAATACCCACACGCCCTTTTTCTTCAGTTCCTCTATAGCCGCGTTGATATTGGTAACTCTAGCTACCTTCATATACTCCACCGCACCGGCTGACGACTTTGCCACCACAGCAGTAAGGCCCACGCTACGGCGCTTGGGGATAATCACGCCATGGGCACCTGCACACTCGGCAGAACGGATGATCGCACCCAGATTGTGAGGATCCGACAGTTCATCACAGATCACCAGCAGAGGTGCCTCTCCCCTGTCGGCTGCCTCCTGCAAAATATCATCAACCGAAAAATATTCTCTGGCTGCCGCCAGGGCAATAACACCCTGATGGGCCCGTGTGGTACTCATGGCATCCAGCTTCCTTCTGTCCACCGGTACCACCACCGCGCCGGCCTCCTTGGCTTGGGCAGCCAGATGCTGCAATCCCCGGTCGGTCTCACCGGAGGCAATAAACACCTTATCAATGGTACGGCCGCTTTTCAGTGCCTCTGTCAGCGCATTGCGGCCCTCCAACTGGCCCTCATTATCTTCCACTTCCCGGACTTTTTCTTCCCGGGGCTGTCCGCGCCCGTATGCCTCTTTCATTTTTTCCACTCCTGTTCATATTGGCCTGGTAAATTACACTTTGTTGCTCTGTTTAAGATCCCTATTATAGAACAGCCTGATCAATACAAATTCGCAAATCATATAAATTCTGCATTATATTATCTTTATTGTATCAGATTTCTCCGGGGTTCTCAACTGCTATTTTATGGAACAGCGCAAATCACAGAAATTTACAGAAATTTTACCGGATTAACCGGTATCATTCATTGCGGAGCGCGAAAAAATGTGATATGATGAACAAAATAAGTTCAAGGAGCTTTTATATGGAACACTATCGCAACGGAAAGGACAATCCTCAAAAGGATGGCGGTAAACGCCCGAAAGGAAACATCCTAACCACCCTGATTATTACAGCAGCAATCATTTTAGTGGTAACAAGTCTGTACAGCATGATCAGCAGTGGCCAATATACCAAAACCACATACTCAGATTTCCTGGACGCAAAGGAAGCAGGAAACCTTTCTGAAGTAGAATTTCAATTTGATCGGATTCTATACCTGACTAAAGATGAGGCCGCTAAACCTGCCGCCCAGCAAAAAGCCTGTATTACCGGTCTGCCCACAGGCGGCGATGCGATGGCACTGGCAACAGAGCTGGAAACACAGGGCGTAATTGTCAATCAGATTATCGTGGAAGATAACTCCATGTTTATTATGATCCTGTCCTACGCGCTCATGTTCGGTGTGGTCTTTTTCTTTATGAGAATGATCACCAAGCGTATGGGCGGCGACGGCATAATGGGCGGCATGGGTGCCAGCAAAGCCAAGGTCTACATGGAAAAGCAAACCGGTGTAACCTTTAAGGATGTTGCCGGTCAGGACGAGGCCAAGGAATCCCTGCAAGAAATTATTGACTTTCTGCACAATCCTAAAAAGTATACTGACATCGGCGCCAAGCTGCCAAAGGGCGCACTGCTGGTAGGATCCCCCGGCACCGGCAAGACCCTGCTGGCAAAGGCCGTAGCCGGCGAAGCAGACGTGCCCTTTTTCTCCATCTCCGGTTCCGACTTTGTGGAAATGTTCGTAGGTGTGGGTGCCAGCCGTGTCCGGGATCTGTTCCAGCAGGCTGCTAAGGTTGCTCCCTGCATCGTATTCATTGATGAGATTGACGCGGTGGGACGTTCCCGCGATAACAAATTTGGTTCCAACACAGAACAGGAGCAGACTCTGAACCAGCTTTTGGGAGAAATTGACGGTTTTGATTCCTCCAAGGGCATCGTATGCCTGGCTGCTACCAACCGCCCTGAGATTCTGGACAAGGCCCTGCTGCGTCCCGGTCGTTTTGACCGCCGGATTATTGTAGACCGTCCCAATCTGCAGGGCCGCCTGGACACACTGAAGGTCCATACCCGAAAAATCAAACTGGCTGAAGATGTGGATTTGAAAAAAATTGCCCAGGCAACCGCCGGTGCAGTTGGTGCGGATCTGGCCAATCTGGTCAATGAGGCTGCGCTGCGCGCTGTCCGCCAAGGACGTAAGGCAGTGAATCAGGACGATCTGCTGGTATCCTTTGAAGTAGTCATTGCCGGTACAGAAAAGAAAAATACTGTGCTGACAGATACAGAAAAACGTTTGGTTGCCTACCACGAAGTAGGCCATGCACTGATCGCCGCTCTGGAAAAGCACTCCCAGCCTGTGTCAAAAATCACCATCGTGCCCCATACCTCGGGTGCACTTGGCTATACCATGCAGATGCCTGAAGAAGAGAAGTACCTGCAGACCTCTCAGGAGCTGATGACCGAGCTTCGCACCTTGGTTGGCGGCCGCGCTGCAGAAGAAGTGGTGTTCGGAGTCCAGACCACCGGTGCGTCCAATGATATCCAGCGGGCCACTTCCCTTGCCCGAAACATGGTCACTCTGTATGGCATGAGCGAAGCCCTGGGCCTGATGGCTCCTGCCTCTGTAAATCATCAGTACCTGGACGGTCAGGCATATCTGGACTGCTCTCAGGAGACTTCCGCACTGGTGGACAAGGAAGTACAAAAGCTGCTGGACCGGTGCTATAACGACGCCAAGGCTACCTTGACTGCCAACCGGTCGCTGCTGGATGAAATTGCCTTGTATCTGCTGTCCAAGGAGACCATCACCGGTGACGAACTGATGGCATATGTAAACCCCAAGGATGTTCCCCAAGCCGACGGTCCCTGTGCGGATACTGAGGATTTTGAGGAAGAATAATTTCCAAATCCCAAGTTCCGCAAAGGTGGGTCAAACGGTGTAGAAAAACTGCTCCACGAAACATTTGCAAAAAACAGAATAAAAATCCCCCGCAAAAGCAGATATAATGCCTGCCTTTTGCGGGGGATTTGCTATTTTCAGGAGCCCACTTTTACCGTATTTTTATGAATTTGCAAAAAAGGAGTCGCTGTCTTGATTATCGCTTATGCTTCAATCTGCCGTGTAAAAGCCGCCTTGTCCTGGGCCTTAAAGAACGCAGAGCCGGCAACCAGCACATCCGCGCCGTTTTCCTTACAGGTTACCCCGGTGATCAGGTCCACGCCCCCATCCACTTCCAGATGGCAGTTGGGATTAACCTGATCCAGCATGGCACGAAGCTGCTTGAGTTTGGGCATCATGTGGGTCATAAACTTCTGACCGCCGAAGCCCGGCTCTACTGTCATAACCAGGATCATATCCACCTTTTCAATAAACGGCGCAACCGCCTCTGCCGGAGTGTTGGGCTTGACCACGATGCCAGGCTTCACACCATTCGCCCGAATCTTGTCCAATGCTGCCAACGTATTCTCCTGGGTATCCGATTCCACATGGATGGTCACATAGTCCGCACCGGCTTCACAGAACTTATCCACATAGCGGATAGGCCGATCGATCATCAGATGTACATCCAGCACCAGCGGAGACACCCGCCGAATCGCCTTGACCATATCCGGTCCAAAAGACAGGTTTGGAACAAAGCTGCCATCCATAACATCCAGATGGAGCCACTTGACACCATTCTGTGCCGCCTGGGTAACGTCACGCTCCATATTTGCAAAATCCGCCGCAAAAACAGACGGAGAAAGAATCGCCATATCCATATCCTCCCAAATTTATTATAGATTCATTATATAATACGGCTGATGTAATTCAATTCGCAAAATAGACAAATTTAAAAGGCTGCCCGCAGGCAGCCTTTGCTTATTCACCTGTAGATTCTTCCAAAAGATCTGCCAGTGTAATCCCCTCGAAAAAGCCGTCGATCATCTTATCCAGCTTTTCCCACATGGGCTTGGTCTGGCAACAAGTGCTGCGGGCGCAGGCTGCCGGACCCTGGGTCGTGCAGGATACCGCCGCCAGACTGCCCTCAGTCAGCTTTAAAATACTGCCCACTGTATATTCCTCCGGCTTCCGATTCAGCCGGTAGCCGCCGCCCTTGCCGTGGACCGCGTCTACAAATCCCGCCTTGGACAGGGTGGTCATAATGGACTCCAGATACTTCTGGCTGATATTTTCCGCTTCTGCGATCTTATTCAGCGGAATGTAACACTCTCCGCCGATCAGCGCAAAACGCACCATCACCCGCAACGCGTAGCGTCCCTTTGTGGATACGATCATGGCTTACTCGTGGCAGTGGGCGCAGTTGGCGCAGTCCGGGAACAGCTTCTTATCGTAGGCAATGCCATTGCGGTCGTAGTAATCCTTCAGGGCCGACTTAATGGCCTCCTCTGCCAGCACAGAGCAGTGCAGCTTATGGGCAGGCAGGCCATCCAGCGCTTCCGCAACCGCCTTGTTGGTAAGCTGCAGGGCTTCGCTGATGGGCTTTCCTTTAATCATCTCCGTAGCCATGGAGGAGGAGGCGATGGCAGAGCCGCAGCCAAAGGTCTCAAACTTCACATCCGCGATGATATCATTTTCAATTTTCAGGTAGATCTTCATAATATCGCCGCACTTAGCATTGCCTACCTGTCCAACGCCGTCCGCATCCTCAATTACGCCCACATTTCGGGGGTGGGTAAAATGGTCCATTACAATTTCACTGTACAGTGCCATATTTCAACTCTCCTATCACAGAATATATTCCCGTTTACCGGTTTGCAGATCCCGCCATACGGGAGACATATTGCGCAGTGTTTCTACCACTTGAGGGACTTCTTTCAAAATATGCTCTACTTCTTCATCCGTGTTGCAGTGGCTCAGGGACAAGCGCAGGGAGCCATGGGCCACGTCGTGGACCCGGCCAATGGCAAGCAGCACATGGCTGGGATCCAGCGAGCCGGAGGTGCAGGCAGAGCCGGAGGAAGCGCAAATACCCTTCATATCCAAAAGCAGCAGCAGGGCCTCGCCCTCAATGCCCTCGAAGCAGAAGCTTACATTGCCGGGCAGCCGGTTTACCGGATCGCCGTTCAAGGCGCAATGGGGAATCTGGCTCAAGCCCTCAATCAACTTGTCCCGCATGGCTGTAACCTTCGCGTTATTCTCTTCCATATGGGCGCAGACATCCTCCAGGGCAGCAGCCATGCCCACAATGCCGGGCAGATTTTCCGTGCCAGCACGCTTGCCCCGCTCCTGAGCGCCGCCCTCAATCACATTGACCAGCGGCAAACCCCGGCGCACATACAGCGCACCCACACCCTTTGGACCGTGGAACTTATGACCGGACAGGCTCAGCATATCAATGTTTTGTTCCTTAACATTGATATGCAAATGGCCCGCAGCCTGGACCGCGTCTGTGTGGAATGGCACGCCCGCAGCTTTGCAGACTGCGCCGATTTCAGCAATTGGCAGCACCGAGCCGATCTCATTATTGGCATACATACAGGTAACTAGACAGGTATCCTCCCGGATCGCTTCCTGCACCTGCTGTGCAGTGACGTTGTGGCCATTCTTCACATCCAGAAGGGTCACTTCGAAGCCCTCTTTTTCCAGTCGATTCAGGGTGTGCAGCACAGCATGATGCTCAAAGGCCGTGGAAATAATGTGCTTTTTCCCCTTCCGGGCACCATAATAAGCTGCGGAGATGATCGCCTGGTTATCGGCCTCACTGCCGCCGGAGGTGAAAATAATCTCCCGGGGCTCACAGCCCAAGCAAGCGGCTACTCTGGCTCTTGCATCTTCCAGTGTTTCCTTGGCCTCCTGACCGATGGTATGCAAACTGGAAGGATTTCCGTAAAACTTTTCAAAACAGGGCATCATAGCCTGTAAGGCATGGTCACTGATTTTCGTTGTTGCAGCATTATCCGCATATACTTGCATTGGTTCATTCCTCCAACGGGATTTACCTAGTTATTTCATGGGTAATATAGCACCGCTTACCTACTTTGTCAATAGGCAAATAACCGGCGGTTTATCACGATGTTTCATATTACCCATTGTAAGGGAGGGTCATGACCCTCCCCTACCTTGATAACAAAACGAAAGAACAATTTTATTTTTGTTGCAAAATCTGCTATTTTCTCCATTCCTGCCCTGATTTTTCGACTTTTGCTTCGGTTACATTGGCCGCACTGAGGAATATTAACAGAGCGAACAAAAAAGCAATGGAGGGCTGGAAAATGAAAAGAATCGCAAATCGCATCGCGCTAACGGTTGCTTTTATATTTATATTGTGTCAAAACGTCAGCGCAGCGGAGCTTTTGATTCCGGGAGGACAGTTAATCGGTCTGGAATTGGGCGATCATACTGTAACAGTAGCAGCATTTGACGACAACCTGGGCACCGCTGCCCGGGCCGCGGGCTTAAAGGTCGGCGACAAGATCACCCGCATTGATACGCAGACAATCCAATGCGCCGAGGATATACGCCAGGCGCTGCGGTGCTCCGACGGTCAAGTGGACATCTCCATTTTGCGGGATGGCAAGGCAAAGACTTTAAAGCTGTCTCCCCAAATCACTACAGAGGGCCCACGCTTGGGTGTCTACCTAAAGCAAGGTGTTACCGGTGTAGGTACTGTTACCTGGTATGACCCGAATTCAGGCCGCTTTGCCGCTTTGGGGCATGGCGTGAATACTTCCTCCGGTGATCTTCTGAATATGCGTCAAGGCAGAGCATATAAAGCCTCAGTCCTATCTGTTAAAAAAGGTGTTGCCGGTGAACCGGGACAGCTTTTGGGCTCCCTAAATGGCGCTGAACCCATCGGTTCTCTGTCCAAAAATACTATCCAGGGTGTTTTCGGCACCGCCGACTCTCCCTGGCACGGAGAAGCGCTTCCTATTGCTTCTGCCGATCAAATTCAAACCGGCGCTGCCATAATCCGCTCTACCATTCAGGACAGCCAGGTACAGGAATATTCTGTGGAAATTTTAAAGATCTATCCAAACTCCAGATCCAGCGGCCGTAATATGCTGCTGCGGATCACAGACCCAGCCCTGCTGCAAACTACCGGCGGCATTGTCCAGGGCATGTCCGG
>JAZNIG010000059.1:0-42230 GCA_045577355.1 Faecousia sp.
TAAATATTTTACCAAAAACGGAATAGGGTAGCAATTACATTTTGTTTCTAAATGTTACATTTGGTGGTTTTTAAGCACATTGCTTCTCATTTATCATTGTCATTACAATGAAATGATGATTTTGTTTTTCGTTGCCATGTAGTGCAGGGCCTTGGTCCTGCCGTAAGGCAACGGCGCGGATTTTGGATTACGGCGGGAGCAAGCCCCCGCCCTACGATGAAATTCGAGGCGGATCATACATTGCGGCGGGAGCAAGCCCCCGCACTACGTCGATACGATGTAATGCAGTAAACGGGGGAGGAAAAAAGCCCGGCAGGGCTAATATAACCCTGCCGAGCCTGCTATATGGAATGATGTAAAACGAAAGAATTAAGCGTGCTTTCTTCTGTTATCGGTCAGCAGAACCAGAGCGATAGCAGAAACGCTGGCAATCATAAGGGCAGCCATAACGACGATGCTGGAGCTGTCACCGGTGGAGGGGATGTTCTCTACGGGAGTGCTCTCAGCAGGAGTGCTCTCAGCAGGGGTGCTCTCAGCAGGGGTGCTGCTACCAACCTTAACAAAGTTCATTTTGGTGGGACGAAGATAAGCTTTACCCTTGGAAGCGTTCTCAGCAGCATAGAAGACAACCATGTACTCTTCTGCATTACCCAAAGTGAAATCAAAGGTTTTGTCAGAAGGATCGCTGGCCATACCTACGGAGGCAACCTTAGCGGAGGAGGTCAGTGCACTCTTGTCAGAGATGGCACTTTCCGCAGTGTTAGCAGGCAGGATGTAAATATCGCAAACATATGCGTTGTTATCGTTTTTAGTATACTCGCAGGTCATTTGGTAATTGCCAGCACCGGGGGACTTAATCTTGATAGCGAGATAGTCGCCTGCCATAGCGGGGGAACTAATGCCGCCAGCCTGGAGACTAACAGAATAAGTTTTACCATTGTTGGCATTACTTATGTTGCTAAAATTGTGATACAAAATGGTGGAGTTGATGGTGCCGTTAGCGTAAGCAGCATTCAGAGCATCCTTGTTGTTGATCTGACCTTCAGCATCATTAAAGGGCCATTTTGCATACGACGTACCATTAGCTACCGGCAAGCTTGCATTAGTAAGATAATCAAAGCTGTACGGGGTGGTAGCATCGTTGCTTGCCAAAACTGCCGGAATTGCCAGAGACAGCATCAGGCACAAAACAAGCAGAAGTGTGACTACGCGATTTGTTGTTTTCATGTTCTTTCCTCCTGAAATAATGAAGTTTATTTCCCACCGCCTTACGGCGAACTGGTACAAAAATATCATAGGTGTTTGTCAAAAATTTATAATTATTGTACCAGAATGGGAGTAGGAAAGGCAATTACATTTCGTTTCTGAATATTTCATTTGTGGGTTTTTAATATTACCGTGAAATGAAATAATTATAAACCTTATTTACAGTTAAGCTTAATATATTCAACAGGAGGCAGGCCGGTATGTTTTGTAAAGTTCCTATAAAAAGTAATATAGTTTTCGTACCCGCAAAGTGCTGAGAGCTCATGCAGCGCAATTTCGTTTTCTGGCTGATTCAAAATTTTAAGGGCATTTTCGATGCGCACCTTGTTCAAATAATTATGGAATGTATGACCGGAAACCTTTTTAAAGCGTTGGCAAAACTCTTTTTTGGGAATATGCGTGAGTTTTGTCATGTCGTTCAGCGAAAGTGGTTTGTCGTAATTGGACTTTATGTAGTGAATACTATACATGATTGAGTGTTTGTCAAATGTTTCCAAAATATGCACCTGTGATTGCAGAAGCTCTGAAAATACACAAAAAATTGTTGCAAGGCAGTTTTGAATAGCCAATTCTGTATTATTCAGAGATGATTCATATTCGTACAATAGAAAATCCATGAGATTTCGCAAATGAAGCTGTGTATCTATCGGTATGAAATTTATTTTTATGGTTTCGCCTGCATTGAACATGTGGGAAAGAACACTGCTGCCGCCTGTCTGATTTTGCAGAATATGTTCCACGAAATCCAGATTAAACGAACAGGAGTATAACTCAGTGCCTGGTGTGTTGATCCTTAGTGAGTGCTTGAAGGCAGGGGGGATAATACAAATGTCACCGTATCCCAAGTGAATTTCTTCTGTATCCTCCTGCAACGTGATATACCCTTTTATAACATAGTAGATGAGAAAATAGTCGTAATAATGGTATTCCCGCAGGTCACTTTTTGCATCCAATTTAGAAATATAAATAGGACGCAGCTTGCTGCTTGGGTTCGATGTATGTAAAGTCAGGCAACCCATATTTCCTCCTTGCCGCACTGCTATGAGCAATTGTGCAATGGAATATAATTACAAAATTATTATATTTCCAATTTTCAGCAGTGTCAAGAGGAAAGGTTTGGTACAAGAATCTACTGTGCTCGGTGCTTAAATTAGTACTTTCTTGACGGTTAAATGGAGAAGTGATATGATTAATACAATATAATACCTTGGAGCGTGAGAGAATTGGACAAGAGGATATTGGATCATGAAGCTGTTTTAAAGCTACTGCCAGATAGGGATCCCTGGGTACGTAAGGGGGATTGCGGTAAAATTCTGCTGCTTTGCGGAAGTAAAGGATTTACCGGTGCCGCTGCCTTGGCTGCTATGGGAGCGCTTCGCAGCGGTGCTGGCTTGGTATTTTTGGGCGTTCCGGAGAGTATTTATGCTATTGAAGCAGTTAAGCTGACGGAAGCTATCGTTTTTCCTCTTCCGGATCAGGATGGAATGTTATCGTTGCAAGGTGAAAAGGAGATCATTAAGCGGCTTTCCGGTAAGGATGCTGTACTGATCGGCCCCGGGTTGGGACAGTCGGCAGGGACACGCTGCGCAGTTGAGACGGTTTTGCAGCAATTTGATGGCCCGGTAATTTTGGATGCTGATGGCATAAATGTTCTGAAATCGCATAAAGATATTTTGCGTGGAAGGACAAGTCCAACCATTCTTACACCCCATGATGGCGAGTTTTCCCGCATTGGCGGCGTAATCACTGAGGATCGGGCAGAATCTGCAGCGGTGCTTGCGCAAGAGTTGGGTGTTATCGTATTGCTTAAGGGACATGAGACGGTTACTACTGACGGTGTGCTGTGCTATGAAAATCATACCGGTAATCCCGGTATGGCAGTGGGGGGCAGCGGTGATGTGCTGGCCGGTATTCTGGCGAGCCTGCTGGGACAGGGAATGGAACCGCTGGAAGCTGCAGCCTGTGCTGCGTGGCTTCATGGAGCTGCGGGGGATATCTGTGCGCAGGAGATCGGTCAGTATGGCATGCTTCCCAGTGATATGGTTCAAGTTCTGCCGCGACTACTGAAATAGGGCGGGATTATATGAAACGGGTGCTTGCAATGCTGCTGGTTGTATTTCTTTTCACAGGTTGCGGTAGCGGCGGCAGTGGTATGCAAAGGGCAATGTCGCTGCGTGAACGGCTGCTTAAAAGCAATGGGTGTGCCTTTGATGCAGTTATTACTGCTGATTATGGGGAAAAAATATACACGTTCAGTATGCATTGCCGGACTGACAGCAATGGGGAATTGACCTTTACAGTTACAGACCCCCAGACCATCAACGGCATTACAGGGACGATCGGTCAGGAAGGTGGAAATCTGACTTTTGACAATCAGGTGTTGGCCTTTGAAATGCTGGCAGATGGTCAGATTACACCGGTAAGTGCACCCTGGCTGTTGATACATACTCTTCGCGGCGGATATCTTGCCTCTTGCGGAGAGGACAGTGAGGGATTGCGTATCAGGATTGATGACAGTTATGCGGAAGATGCTCTCCATTTGGATATTTGGTTAAGCAGTGATGATCTGCCTATCAGGGGCGAGATACTGTGGCAGGGCAGACGGGTGGTGTCGGTTGAAGTCAGAAATTTTTCATACGTGTAGCATTGTGTCGGGCTCAGCATAGGATAAATTGACAGTGCTGCCGTATATTTTTCTTCTGTACGTGGGACAATAGGTTTAGCCGCGTTACATATGGAGGATTCCGGTAGCGCAGGCAATGATTTCTCACGGAGTGTGAAGCATAATGGACAGCACGGTAAAACGTGGCGATATTTTTTACGCCGATTTGTCGCCGGTAGTGGGGAGCGAGCAGGGGGGAACGCGCCCTGTTCTGATCGTACAAAATGACACCGGCAACCGACATTCTCCCACGGTCATTGCAGCGGCCATCACCAGTCAGACAGGAAAGGCAAGACTTCCAACCCACATCAATATTGCGGGTGGTAGTGTTGGCCTGAGTAAGGATTCCGTTATACTGCTGGAGCAGATCAGGACGATCGATAAGCGTCGTCTGCGTGAACACATGGGCAGGTTAGACGAAAAACATATGCTGCTGGTAGATGATGCTATAGCGGTCAGTTTTGGACTGAACGACAACAGAGTCCCATGAATGATGATCCCCCTTGCTGCATACAGTTGCGGTAAGGGGGTGCTTTTATGGATGATTATTATGATATTATGCTGGCGGACAAACCAATCGGCACAGCATCTGTAAGGCGGGAGGGCCTGTACTATAGCTTTCGCTGCCATTGCCGGTTATCTGGGGATGTGATCTATAAGCTGGTGGTTTCCTGTGGGGATAAGGCAGAAAGTCTGGGTGTATGTGTACCAACGGGTAACAGTTTTGGGCTTGAAACCAGACTGCCGGTAAAACGTCTGGGAGAGGGAAGACTGGTCTTCCGTGCAGTTCCAAAGCACATGGAACTGGGGGGCAGGTTTGTGCCAATCAGGGCAGAAGAACCCTTTGCCTACATAGATAGGCTTCAAAAGGCCCATTTGGAAATTAGAGGCAGCCAAGCAGGAATCCTGTTCCCGGAGGAGGAATTTCCTAATCAGGGTGTTACGAAGGATGATCATCCAGCAGGAGCAGGCTGTCACGTGTCAGAGTGATATAGTCATTTCCGTCCAGAGTTATATGGCCTGCGTGAATCTTTATGGTTTGTGCATCTGTTAGGGAAAACAGTGTTTTGCTCAAACAAGCACAGGCCAGCGTTAAATTGATTCCGGTCAGCTTGGTAAACGACTGACTTATGATCAGAGTGATTTCAGTCCCAACTTGATTCAGCCATTCTACACAGCTCCCGTCCGGAAATGGGGAGCTTAGTTGATGGGATTGAGGTCCCTGCAGATAATGATTCAAAATTGACATTAAATCGTCTTGGAAGTTTGCAGTCTCACGAATTTCAGAGTCAATGATACCCGTTTCTGAATCATAGGATATGGTTGCGGCACAATAGTAAAAAAGAGCGGGCACCTGTATATTGCTGTCATCGGCAGAGCAGGCGCACATGGAGAAAAGTGACATTAAGGCAAACAGAAAACATGCAATTCTTTTCATGCGTCCTCCTCCAAGTCAAATACAGGGAATGTCAAAGTAAAGGTGGTTCCCTGGCCGACGGCACTCTCCACATGGATCTGCCCATGATTCCGCTCCACCATATTGCGGACGATGGACAACCCCAGGCCGCTTCCACCGGACTTGCGGGAGCGGGCCTTATCTACGCGATAGAAACGTTCAAATATATGCTTCAGGGATTCTTCTGGAATACCAATACCGGTATCACGCACCGTCAGAACAGATTCGTCCTCCTGGTGATGGACACTTACTACTAGTGTGCCGCCAGGGACATTGTACTTTATGCCGTTTTCAACCAAGTTAAAAATGATCTGGTACAGGTCATCCTCAAGGATCAGGATAGGAGAATCATCCTGCAGATCGGTAGAAACGGCAATGCCTTTTTGCGTAGCAATAGTGGAAAGCATACGAATCACACGTTCTACAGTAGGCGCGATATAGACGATCTCACAGTCACTGTCTGCCTGGGATTCAATGCGGGACAAGGACAGCAATTTTTGTGACATTCTGTTCAGCCGGTCAGCTTCACAGCCAATGTCGCCGACAAATTCCCGAACTGTCTCAAGATCCATATCGTTTTGCAGAATGGAATCGGAGAGCAGCTTAATGGAAGCCAGGGGCGTTTTCAACTCATGGGAAGCATCCGATACGAAATTGTTTCGCTTCTCTTCGGAAATCTGCAAACGTTTTACAAGGTCGTTAAATTCATTGCCCAATACAGTCAATTCATCGTTACCACCCATTTTAACCCTATGAGAATAATCACCACTGCGGATAATACGCATGGAGACCATAATCTTGCGCAGGCGTTGGGTAAAGGCTCTGGAAAAAGCAAGGGAGAACAGAATAACCAGGATTTCGAGGGTCAGGGTGATGGTAAAGGTGTTGCTTTGCAGATTCTGGATCAGTGCACCCTGTTCCGTATCATATTCCATCATGTACACACAGCCAACGATTGTTCCACAGGAAATAATCGGTGTAGCTGCCCGGGACTGCATAGTGCCATCGTGATAGTTCCAGCTGAATACATCATTGCCTTGTAATGCCTGAACCACTTCCGGCAGTATGATATATTTGCCGATGGCATTGTTTTCCTCTACGGAATCATACAGAGCGATTCCATTCCGATCAGTAATGATCAAATGCGAAACCTTTATATTACCCATATCCGAGACAGCTCTGCCTACCGTGGTATTATTCATAATTTCCAGGCCAGAAATCTCCGACGAGGCCAGCAGGCATTTTTCAATCATAGATGATTCCTTGCTGTTATAAAACAACGTCTGGCTAATTTTAGAGGAGTAGATATTCAGAAAGAGAAGAACAAAAAAAGTGACAACCACATAAATTATGGCATAACGAAACTGTGTGCTTCTATATGGTATTCGTTGTTTTCGCTTAGCTTCGGAAG
The DNA here is from genome assembly GCA_045577355.1 of Faecousia sp. GTDB lineage: Bacteria > Bacillota > Clostridia > Oscillospirales > Oscillospiraceae > Faecousia. Next base: position 6,796 of record JAZNIG010000059.1, read on the forward strand.
TAATAACCTACGCCCCATTTCGTCAAAATATACTGCGGATTTGCAGGGTTTTCCTCCAGCTTTTCCCGTAAGCGGCGGATATGCACATCTACAGTGCGGATATCACTGCGATATTCGTAGGCCCAGATCGTATCCAGCAGTGCTTCCCGGGAATAAACCCGGTTAGGATTGCGCATGAGAAATTCAATTACATCAAATTCCTTAGCAGTTAAATCCGTCAGTTCGCCGGACCGGTATGCATTTCTGGCATCCAAATCAAGGGAAATAGAGCCGATTGTCAGGATCTGAGCCCCAGTCTTCTTTTGGTGGGGGCCCGCGCGCCGCAGCAGTGCCCGTACACGGGCCTTCAATTCCAGAATATTGAAGGGTTTGGTCAAATAATCATCCGCGCCTTGATCAAAGCCCATCAGCTTGTCCATGTCACCGGTTTTGGCAGTTAGCAAAATTATGGGAACGTCAGAAAATTCCCGGATTCTGGCACAAGTGGTCAAGCCATCCATTTGGGGCATCATAACATCCAGAATAATCAGATCAGGAGATTGACTTTTTGCCAATTCCAGAGCTTCCAGTCCGTTAGAGCCTGTAATGATTTCATATCCGTCATTTTGAAGGTTAAAACGGATTCCCTTCACCAGCAGATCTTCATCGTCAACAACCAGAATCTTCATGTTAGCCTCCTACAGTGATATAATCCAGTATTTCCTCCAGCCGTTTCGTACTGATGCCGTCAACATTCATAAGCTCATCTGCGGAAGTAAACGGACCGTTTTCCTGGCGATAGGTGAGGATGCGTTGGGCAAGGACTTGGCCGATACCGGGAAGCATCTGCAGTTGTGAAGCGGTAGCGGTATTTAGGTCCAGTCTGCCGGAAGTTTGCGACGGGGCATATTCCGAAGAAATGGTGTCATCTTCGGAGTGTAGTATCATATTTCCTGTGGTGTTCCGGCCAATAAAAAAGCCTATTAGAACACAAAGGAAGGCTGTAGTAATGGCAATGAGGGTAATTTGTGGGGTTTTCATCTTTAGAGCCTCCCAACTGCATTGACGTGAAAGAAAATAACTGATATAATGTTTTCAATATTATACACAACTTTTGGTTGTCGGACAAGTCTGATGATGGGATATTGAGGGAGAAATATGAAAAAAATAGGCTTTATTTGCCTGATCGTATGTATTGTGATTGCCACTGAGTGTTTTGTGATACCGGTTTTTGCTGACAATGGGACACAGAACAGCACCATAATCAAGGGATCTCACTCAGTGGATGCGCAGGTGCCCGTTTTGGGTTCGGATCCGTTGGTAAGCAATACACAGTCTGCAGTACTTTTTGAGGCCAATAGTGAAACGCTCATGTATGCGTGGAATGCCGATGAACAGATGTCTCCGGCCAGTCTTGTGAAGATACTGACTGCACTTATTGTTGCGGAGCAAGGAAATCTGTCGGATGTGGTAACCATTACGAAAGCAGTCCTGAATACAGTTCCTTATGATGCGGTCACTGTTGATCTGCAGGTGGACGAGGTGCTCACTGTGAAGGATCTGCTTTATTGTATGATGGTGGGATCGGCCAATGATGCGGCTGCTGTTCTTGCGGAACACCTGTACGGAAGCCAGCCTGCATTTGTATCGGAAATGAATCGGTATGCGCAGGCCTTAGGCTGCACAGGCTCGAATTTTACCAATGTTCACGGTCTGCATGATGATAATCAGTATACAACCGCAAGGGATGTTGTACGGATTCTTGCAGCGGCAATTCGGAACGAGCTGTTTTGCACTGTGTTTGAAGCAGTGAAGTATACTGTGCCTGCTACCAACAAGTCTGAACCCAGAGAACTGGTTACGGGCAACTACCTGATGAACCAAAATCAAGATAGCGTGGAAATCTATTACGATGACAGGGTGACCGGTGGCAGAACAGGTGTTAATTCCTCCAGATATCGCTGTATTGCGGTAACTGCGGAGGATAATGGTATGCTGCTGATCAGTGTAATCATGGGAGCGGAATCTGTGTATCAGGAAGATGGTTACACGGTCCAAATCTTTGGCGGTTATAAGGAAACATCCGAGTTGCTGAATGCCGGATTCGAGGGATATGCGGCCACTCAAATCATCTATGCTGACCAGGTTTTGGCTCAGTACAGTGTGGAAAATGGTGCGTCAGATGTGGTGGTTGGATCAAAGGAGTCGGCTTATACAGTCCTGCCTGTCGGGGTTACTCCCTCTGAACTTGATTACCGTTTTTTTTCGGGGGGCGGTTTTGAAGCCCCTGTGGAAAAGGGACAGGTATTATCAGGTGTAGAAGTATGGTATGGAAATCTTTGTGTGGCGCAAGTAGACCTATATGCTATGAATTCTGTTCCGATCCGCCAGAAGCAGACGATAAACACAGTAAGTGAGAATGATGATACATCCTGGCCCATTGTCCTGTCTATAGTAATCTGTATTGCTGTGGGATCGATCCTCTTGGTTATTATCCTTCGTACCGTTGGCAGACTGCGCTTGGCGGCAGCCAGAAGCCGAAGCCGCCGCTACAGAAGAAACCGCAGAAGGAGTCGCTGATATGCTGAGCTGGGATGAATTGGAACAGCAGAGTTTGTGTTGTACACGGTGTAGTCTGTGTCGGACACGTAATCATGTAGTTTTCGGTGTTGGCCCTAAGGATGCGGATGTGATGTTTATCGGAGAAGGTCCGGGAGAACAGGAAGACATAAAGGGAGAACCCTTTGTAGGAGCAGCGGGGCATTTATTGGATGATATGCTGTCTATCATTGATCTGAACCGCCAAAACTGCTATATCGCCAATATTGTCAAATGCCGTCCGCCTGGAAATCGGGATCCAAAGGAGGATGAGCAAGATGCATGCATTGGCCACTTGCGCAATCAGGTGGCTCTGATCCAGCCGAAGATTATAGTTTGCTTGGGTCGGATCGCTGCTAAACGCTTGATCAATCCCGACTACCGGATCACCAGAGAACACGGGACGTGGATCTGCCGCAACGGGATCTGGATGACGGCTATCTACCATCCATCAGCGCTGTTGCGGGATGCTTCAAAGCGCCCGGAAACCTTTGAGGACTTGGTAGATATACGCAGGAAGATTAGGGAAGTGGACGCAAATATATAAAAAGCTTCGGATCCGTTTTGGTGATCCGAAGCTTTCTGCTTATTTTTTGTTTTCGTAATCCAAAATTTCTTTGGCGATATACACAGGCCGGTCTTTGCATTGCTCAAAGGTTCTGCCAACATATTCGCCGATGATACCTATACAGAATAGTTGCATACCACCCAAAAATAGGATCAGTACAATGATAGTGGCATAGCCGGGAATATCAATACCTGCGATCAATTTCTGCAAAATTACAATAAACAAATATATAAAAGCAGCGATGGCACTTAAGCTGCCCATAAGGGTGGCAATACGCAGGGGCTTTGTGGAAAAACCGATAATGCCGTCTATGGCATAGTTAAACAGCTTGCGAAAGCTCCATTTGCTGGTGCCAGCTGCACGTTCACAGGCCACATAAGGAATAAAGCAGGTGTTATAGCCTACCCAGGCAAAGATCCCTTTGGAAAAACGGTGATATTCGCCAAGTGCGATAATGCTGTCAGCTACGCTGCGCCGGAAGGTGCGAAAGTCGCTGGCATCGGATTTTAAGTTGATATTCGACAGACGATTGATCAGGGAATAGAAGGATTTTTTGAAGAAGGACAGGATCTTACCCTCTCCACGATGGTCTTGATAGGCTGCTACCACATCATATTCTGGCTTTCTATCCAAAATATTCACCATATCCCGAACAATCTCCGGACGCTGCTGCAGATCTGCGTCGATCAAGGAGATATATTCACCGGAGGTGTATTGCAGGCCAGCATAGATACCCGATTCCTTGCCGAAATTACGGGAAAAACTGACTGCTTTGACAGGACATTTTTGCTCCTGATAGAGCTTACGAAGCTCATGCAGTGTGGCGTCTTTGCTTCCGTCATCCACAAAAATGATTTCATAATCATAGCCGCAGCCGTCAAAGGCCTGAATAACAGCAGACTGAAAGGCGGCAACATTTTCCGCTTCATTGTAGCAGGGGACAACCATAGATAATTTCATAAGCGTTCCTCACAAGCGCTCAAAAAAGAGCAATTTAGTATATTATATGCAGATAAGTACCACCCGTCAAGATAACGAACCATATGTAAAAGGTTTGTATGAAATTACGATTCTAGTAGTCCTATTGACATCATAATACAAATGGTTGTAAATATGGTGAATATGGAAAAGAAACTCGTCCAGACAACAAGCTGCGCAGCAAGCTGGCCGTCGTTTTTCATACCTGCCGCCATGACTGCACTGGACACGGCAACAGGCGAGCCAAACATAGCAATCAGGGCAGGGTATTCGTTGACACCGCAGGAAAGTAGGTTTGTGTGTTTGCTTAATACAACTGCCAGCCCCACGCCGATGGCTGGGGCTATGACTGTCCGACTGACTGTGCCGATTACGATCTCCTTAAACATACCTTTCACTGCGGAAAATTCAAACTGCCCGCCCAGAACGATGAGCGCCAGGGGAGAGGTGATGGACTTTAAATTGCCCAGCGCTGTGTACAAGAATTTTGTATCGCGCTTTAAAGAAAATACCGTTTTTTCAAACAACTCCAGCTGTAGATGTCGAATACCCAAACAGATAAGGCCCAGCACAACACCGATGATCAATGGGTTTTTAGCTATGTTGCGCAGGATACTTCCAATCTCAGCTTTTTTGCTATCAGACTTCTTTAAGAATACAGACAAGGAGATTACGGCAAAGATATTGAATAAAGGAATAGAGAATGCGGAGATCACTGCTGCAACGCCCATGGCGTCCGGACCGCCTAAAGCGCTTGCAAGAGACAGACCAATGATTGCAAAATTGCTTCGGTATACGCACTGCATAACAACACCCTTGCGGTCCGGAATTTTGGTAGCAGTCAGTGCCGCGCCAAAGCTTAGCAGAAACAGCAGACAAATCGTGCATACAGTGTAGACCACAATATCCCATTGGATAGCTGAAAAACCTTCAATATCATATATATTGATAAACAGCATTGCGGGCAGGCAGATATTGAACACCAGCTTATTACCAATCTTTATAAAGTTTTCATTGAGAAAACCGAATCTACGCAGATAGTAACCTAATAGGATCATCAGCAGAATGGGTATGATAGCATTAATTGCTGTCAACAAAATATACCCAAAACCCATAATATACCTCCAGTTTCTATTTCACAATATTATACATCGTATGGCCTTTTGCGTCAATACTGACAAGCAAGAGGCGCAGTATATGACAAAATGATAGAAAAAAGTAAAACTTGAGTTGACAGAATGGGGAAAGTGTGTTAATTTTATTTAGCATAATATAACGCTTGGATGGGGAGTTTCTCTAGTTTGCCATTAAAGAGAGTGCGTGTTTGGTGTGAACGTGTATGGCGCTTGTGTATTGTCGCCCCTGAGTGGATTTCCTGAAGTTAAGTAGGGGAGTATGGGTACGCCCATTATAGCGTTTGAGTGCCCTTTAGTGGGAATTCAGGTGGTACCGCGGAAGTGTCTTTTTCGCCCTGAGCAGTTGCTCAGGGCGTTTTTTGATGAAAAGGAGTGGTTTAAATATGGCAAGAGAATTGCCCAAGGTGTATGAGCCCCAGCAGGTTGAAAACCAGATTTATCAGATGTGGGAGGAAAAAGGATATTTCCGTCCCGCTGGCAAGGCCGATGCCAAGCCCTTTACGATCGTTATGCCGCCGCCAAATGTGACAGGCCAGTTGCATATGGGCCATGCCATGGATGCCACACTGCAGGATACGCTGATCCGGTTTAAGCGAATGCAGGGGTACAATGCTCTGTGGGTTCCCGGCGTGGATCATGCGGGTATTGCTACTCAGATCAAGGTGGAAGAGGAGTTGCGCAAGGAGGGCCTGACTCGCTATGATCTGGGCCGGGAAAAGTTTCTTGAGCGTGTTTGGGACTGGAAGCATAAGTACGGCAATCGTATCGTGGAACAGCAGAAGAAGCTGGGAGCTTCCTGTGATTGGGAGCGTGCCCGCTTTACTATGGATGATGGCTGTTCCAGGGCTGTTCGGGAGGTGTTTGTCTCCTTATATGAAAAGAGGTTGATATATAAGGGCAGCCGTATTATCAACTGGTGTCCCCATTGTGTGACTGCTCTTTCCGACGCGGAGGTTGAATATGTAGATAAGCCCGGCCACCTGTGGCACATCCGTTATCCTCTTGCTGATGGCAGTGGTGAAGTGGTCGTGGCGACTACTCGCCCGGAAACTATGCTGGGCGATACCGGCGTGTGTGTCAATCCCAATGACACGCGTTACACGGACATTGTGGGCAAGAAAGTTATCCTTCCCCTTGTGAATAAGGAAATTCCTGTGGTGGCCGATGATTATGCCGAAATGGAATTTGGTACCGGTTGCGTGAAGATGACACCTGCGCATGACCCCAACGACTTTGAAGTGGGCCTGCGTCACAATCTGGAAGTGATTCGCGTACTGGATGATAACGGTGTTGTGAATGCTTTTGGCGGCAAGTATGAGGGTCTGGACCGTTACGAAGCCAGAAAGCAGATCGTTGCGGATCTGGAAGCACAGGGATATTTGGTAAAGATAGACGATCATGCCCATAATGTTGGCACTTGCTATCGCTGTCACAATGATGTGGAGCCGATCATTTCTGCGCAATGGTTTGTAAAAATGAAGCCGCTGGCAGAGGAAGCTATCCGGGTGGTGAAGGAAGGCGAAACTAAATTTGTACCTGACCGCTTCTCCAAAACCTATCTGAATTGGATGGAGAATGTTCGTGATTGGTGTATCTCCCGTCAGCTTTGGTGGGGCCATCAGATTCCTGCCTGGACCTGTGCCGAATGTGGCCACATCACCGTTTCCCGGGAAGATGTATGCAAGTGTGAAAAGTGCGGTAGCGCCAACATTGAGCGTGATCCCGATGTGTTGGATACCTGGTTCAGCTCTGCGCTGTGGCCCTTTGAAACCTTAGGCTGGCCGGAAAAGACGGCTGATATGGATTATTTCTATCCTACAGACGTTTTGGTAACCGGCTATGATATTATTTTCTTCTGGGTGGCGAGAATGATCTTCTCAGGCTGTGAGCATACCGGAAAGACACCATTCCACACGGTGCTGATCCACGGACTGGTCCGTGACGATAAGGGCAGAAAGATGTCCAAGTCTCTGGGCAACGGTATCGATCCGCTGGAGATGATTGAAAAGTACGGCTGTGACGCGCTGCGTATGAACATGGTTACAGGCAACTCCCCCGGAAACGATATGCGTTTCTATGTTGAGCGGTGTGAGGCCATGCGCAACTTTGCCAACAAACTGTGGAATGCCAGCCGCTACGTGCTGATGAATCTGGATGAGGATGCAAAGAATGTGCTTCCCGCTATGGACCGGTTGGCGATTGCGGATAAGTGGGTGCTGTCCAAACTCAATTCATTGATCGCGGAGGTCACGGAGAATCTTGAAAAATATGAGCTGGGCGTGGCTGTTTCTAAGGTGTATGACTTCCTGTGGGATACCTACTGTGACTGGTATATTGAGCTGACCAAAGCAAGGCTTTACAGTGAGGATGCTGATCAGAAGCAGACGGCATTGCAGGTGCTGGTATATGTGTTGGATCAGACACTGCGTCTGCTGCATCCCTTTATGCCTTTCATTACAGAAGAGATCTGGCAGAGCCTGCCCCATAAGGGGGATGCGCTGATCATTGCGGATTGGCCGGTGTGCCGTAGTGAACTAGCATTTAAACAAGAGGAAGATCAGATGGAGTCTGTTATGAACGCGATTCGTGCGATTCGTAATCGCCGGGCCGAAATGAATGTGCCACCTTCTAAGAAGGCTGCGCTGTATGTACTGACAACCAAACCTCAAGTGTTTGCAGAAGGCGCGGGATTTATTCAACGACTGGCTTATGCGGATCAGGTGACGATGCTCAGCGCTGAGCCTGAGAATCTGGACGGAATGGTTTGCTGCACCACGTCCGATGCAAATCTGTATATTCCTATGGGTCAGCTTGTGGATGTAACTAAGGAGTTGGAGCGTGTAGTAAAGGAACTGGAGAAGGCTAGAAAGAATCTTGCCGGAATTGAAGGAAAGCTCTCCAATGAAAAGTTTACCGCCAGGGCACCGGAAGCTGTGGTCAACGCAGAGCGTGAAAAGGCCGCCAAGGCACGCGACCTGATTGCCCAGCTGGAGCAGAGCGAAGCAGCACTTAAAAAACTATAACCCGGATTTGCAAGTAGAGCGTAAACCGCGTGTTTGCGCTCCACTTCTTTTTTTATGCACCCGAATCCGACTGTAAATACAATCTGAAGAATTTATACTAATAGCCGGGAATTACAAGGAGGGACAAATATGCATTTAACAAGTTTTTTGCAGGATGGACAGCTTACTGTAGCCTTGACTGGGGAGATCGACCATCACTGTGCCAAGACATATATTCAGGCGATCACGGCAAAAATTGAAGCTTACACGCCAAAGATCTGCATCCTGGACTTTCAGGAGGTTACCTTTATGGATTCTTCCGGGATTGCGGTGGTAATTAATGCTTTACGCAATATGACGCGCATTGAGGGGAGATTGGTTCTGATAGGACTAAATAATCAACCAATGAAAGTGTTCCGGACTTCCGGAATTGATAAACTGGTAGAAATTAAGGAGGCAGTATCATGAAATTTGAAAACTATATGATTTTGGAATTTCCCAGTAAATCCACAAATGAAGGGTTTGCTCGCTCTGCAGTGGCCTGCTTTGCGGCGCAAATGGATCCTACATTGGAAGAATTGGGGGATATTCGCACTGCTGTTTCAGAAGCGGTAACCAACTGTATTGTACATGCTTACCCGGACGGACTGGGAACGATTACACTTCGATGCCGGATACTAAAGGACAATACCCTGGATATTGTCGTCAAAGATAAAGGCATTGGAATTGAAAATGTGGAACAGGCCAGATGTCCCATGTTTACTACCGGCGGCTCAGAGCGCAGCGGCATGGGATTTACAATTATGGAGAGCTTTATGACATCGTTTTCAGTAGTGTCTGTGCCAGGCAAGGGGACAAGCGTACATATGCGCAGAAAACTCCAACGCCGCAAATGAACAGGGTCGAAGAACTGATTGCCCGGAGTCAATCCGGTGATGAGGCTGCAAAGGAAGCATTGATCGTTGAAAATGCTGGACTCATATGGTCTGTGGCCCGCCGGTTCGTTGGCAGAGGTGCAGAATCTGATGATTTATACCAATTGGCTTGCTTGGGCTTCTTAAAGGCGGTGGATGGATTTGATTTGGAATTTGGAACGCAATTTTCTACCTATGCGGTTCCGAAGATTGCTGGAGAGATTCGCCGTTTTCTTCGGGATGATGGTGCAGTCAAAGTATCCAGGGGGATTAAGGAAAGAGCGGCGACAATCAAGACTGTGCGCAATCACTTAATTAGCGCACTGGGACGCGAACCAACCATCCAGGAAATATCCAGACAGACAGGATTCACACCGGAAGAGATTGCTGTAGCTGAGAGCGCGACAGCCAGCGTAGAATCTATCCAGCAGGCAGCAGGGGAAGAAGGTTTTACACTGGAAAATGTGCTGACAGATACAGAATCGGAGGAGACACTGCTGGAACGAATTTCCTTGCGGCAGGCAATCGATAAGTTGCCGGAACGGGAGGCAATGGTGATTCGCTTACGGTATTTCCACGGGCTGACCCAGGAACGGGTATCGAAGGTTCTGGATGTGAGTCAGGTACAGGTATCACGGATCGAAAAGAAAGCTTTGATTTTACTCAAAGAACTGCTAAAGTAGAAATTTTACTTTACCTTTTGGAGAAAATGCGGTAAAATGGAAGCATCATTTATATAGATAGGTGCTTTTATGACCCAACAGTTGATCGCTCGCTTCGCAGATGCCAGGCGGCAGTATATCGCGGCGCAGTTTCAGGATTTGAATGTCATGCAAAGGGAAGCTGTGCTTGCCACAGATGGACCGTTGCTGTTGCTTGCCGGTGCGGGAAGCGGCAAAACCACGGTGCTGATCCATCGGATCGCCAATCTGATCCGGTTTGGCAGGGCTAGTGACAGCCGGGAAGTTCCGGACACTGTCACAGAGGATGATGTATTATTTTTGGAATCCCTATCAGAACCTATCAGCGAATTTGATCGCCGTAGAGCAGATTATTTGTGCGCATTGGATCCGGCAGTTCCCTGGAGCATCATTGCGATTACCTTTACCAACAAAGCGGCTAACGAGTTGAAGGACCGGTTAGCTTCAATGCTGGGGCCAGAGGCACAGGATATATGGGCAATGACGTTCCACGCAGCCTGCTGCCGAATCTTGCGCAGAGACATTGAACGGATCGGATTTACTCGCAGCTTTACCATTTATGATACCGCGGATTCTGAACGTATCATGAAGGATATCATTAAAAATATGGGGCTGGATGACAAGACATTTCCGGCTAAGTATGTCCTTGCCATTATTAGCAGAGAAAAGAATAAGTTGGTTTCTCCGGATTTGATGCTGGAGCATTTTGAAGCAAGTAATGACCTTAGAATGATTCATATTGCCCGCGCCTACCAGCGGTATCAGGAAATGCTTCGGGAAAACAACGCGCTGGATTTTGATGATATCATTTTTTACTCCGTAAAGCTGCTGCAGGAGTATGAGGATGTGCGTACTTATTATCAGCGCAAGTTCCGATATGTATTAGTGGACGAGTATCAAGATACCAACTATCTGCAATATCTGCTGACCTCACTTTTGGCGGGCGGATATGAGAATATCTGTGTGGTAGGTGATGATGATCAGAGTATCTACCGCTTTCGTGGTGCTACGATTGAGAATATTCTCAGCTTTGAAAAGCAATACCGTGGATCGCGCATTATCCGTCTGGAACAGAATTATCGTTCGACCCAAGCTATTTTGAATGCGGCTAATGCGGTAATCGCCCATAATATTGGACGTAAGGGCAAACGCTTATGGACAGCTAACGCTGAAGGTGCCCCGATTACTGTGTATGAGGCCGCGGATGAAGGTGCCGAGGGTAATTATGTTGCAGGACAGATCATCTCAAAGTCCAATGGCAAGGGGTTTCAAAATTTCGCAATTTTATACCGGACTAACGCACAATCTAACGCTTTGGAATTTGCATTTAAACGCAACGGTATCCCTTACCGTGTAATCGGCGGCATGCGATTCTTTGACAGGGCAGAGATTAAGGACATGCTTTCTTATCTATGTGTAATCAATAACCGGATGGATGACCTGCGTTTGCTGCGTATTATTAACAATCCTCCAAGAGGACTGGGTGCTAAGACAATTGAGACGGCTGAACGCCTTGCCCAGGCAGAGGGAAAAGGGCTTTATCATGTGGTTTCCGACCCATATTCCTATGGACCTTTAGAAAAGGCCGCTGGGAAATTGATGCAGTTTACGGTACTGATTGAAGAACTTGCCCAACTTCTGGATACCGGAATCAGCTTGCCCGAGTTTTATGAGGAAGTTATGCTCCGTACCGGCTACATAGCCGTGCTTGAAGGAAAGCCTACTGAAGAGAATAAGACACGGTTGGAGAATATTCGAGAACTGAAGTCCAGCTTAAATGCTTATGTGCAGAATGCAGATGTGCCTACTTTGGCGGGTTTTCTGGAGGAGATTGCTCTATATACGGACCTGGAGCAGTACAACGAAGGGGATGATGCGGTGGTTATGATGACCATGCATTCCGCTAAGGGCCTTGAATTTCCCCATGTGTTTCTTGTTGGTTTTGAGGATGGATTGTTCCCCGGAATGAGAGCGATTGGAGATGCGGAGGAGATGGAGGAGGAGCGGCGTCTGTGTTATGTAGCAATCACACGGGCCAAGCAGACGCTGTCTATCAGTTATGCCAAGCAGCGTATGCTCTATGGCCGCACCAATGCGTCTTTGCCGTCCAGGTTTTTGCGGGAGATACCGGAGGATATTGTTGTAAAAAAAGGCAGTTCTTATGCTGCGGCAGGACTCAGTGCATGTTATAAACAGAATCGCTGCGAATATGGGACGTCAAGGCCTGCCAGCGTAAGATATACAGATGTGACAGCAGCATCCAAAAAGACCGCTTATCTGGAAGTGAATAAAGGAGATATGGTCCAGCACACGGCCTTTGGAAAGGGAATGGTCCTGTCTGTAATTAAAATGGGCGGTGACGCACTGTTGGAAATTGCCTTTGATCAGATTGGAACCAAGAAGCTTATGGCAAAGACTGCTTCTGCGCATATGAAGCGACTGTAATACACTTGTATTTTATGCATAAAATCCCCTGGGGGGATTATTATGCGGTGTAGATGGAAGCGTTTTAGCCGAACCTTTGTCATACTGCTGATTGCACTGATCGTGCTGTTCTTTTTGTTTCGGAACAAATATAATGCGGTTGTCCGCAGTCTTGCGGAAACTCAGGTTCGAAATTCCACATCTGATTTAATCAATGATGCCATCGACCGGCAGATTGAAAATGGAAATATCCAATACGACCGGATTGTTTATTTTGAAAAAGACTTAAATGGCCGAATTACCGCTTTGAAAACCAATATGAGTGAGGTTAACCGTTTAAAAACAAGTATTTTGAATACTATTAATGATGAAATTCTGGCGTTGGACACGGCTGATCTGGGAATCCCTATAGGCAGCTTGCTTTTACCGGAATTTCTTTCGGGGAAGGGTCCTTGTATCCCGGTCCATATTATAGCAATCCGTAATTCAGAAGCTACATTCAGCAGCAATTTCACAGAAGCTGGGATTAACCAGACCTTACAGCAATTGGTCATGGAAATCAGCGTGGATGTAACAGTATTGGTCCTAGGGCAGACAGATAGCTTCACCGTTATTAGCCAGGTGGTAGTAGCGGAGACCATCATTGTGGGTGATGTGCCCGATACCTTTTTGCAAACCGGAGGTTAACATGGAAGTTAGACAGAGAATTGATGAACTGATCCAAATACTAAATGACGCCAATTATCGGTATTATGTTTTGGATGATCCCACCATGCCGGATTTTGAATATGATCGCATGCTGCGGGAATTGGAAAATTTGGAAAATGAAGCACCGGAATTGGTGAGAAGGGATTCACCTACCCAGCGTGTGGGAGGTCAGGCACTGAGTAAATTTGAGAAGGTTATCCATTCAGTTCCACTGATGAGCCTGCAAGATGTGTTTTCTCTGGATGAGCTTGATGTGTTTCTTGATAAGATAACTGAAAGCCACCCGCAAACAGCCTTTACTGTGGAGCCCAAGATAGACGGTCTCTCTGTGGCACTGGAATATGAAAACGGCCGGTTTATACGGGGAGCCACCAGAGGCGATGGAACAGTGGGTGAGGATGTGACGGAGAACCTAAAGACAATACGCTCCGTTCCCATGGTGATTCCTAATGCTCCGCCCAGACTGATCGTTCGCGGTGAGGTATATATGCCGCAAACCAGCTTTGAAAAGCTCAATGCCCGCCAGGAGGAAGAGGGAAAACCCTTATTTGCCAATCCGAGAAATGCTGCTGCCGGTTCGTTGCGCCAACTGGATCCCAAGATCGCAGCCAAGCGGGGATTGGATATGCTGGTGTTTAATGTGCAGCTTGCTGAGGGTGTTGCATTTGAAACCCATTCCCAGTCTTTGGAGTACTTGAAGAAGCTGCAGTTTAAGGTGATTCCCTGGTCGGTGCTCAGTTCTGTAGAGCAAATCCATGAGCATGTACTTTTAATCAACGAGAATCGGGAACAGCTTGCCTGTGATATTGACGGTGCGGTTATTAAGGTCAATGACCTTGCTCTGCGTCAACAACTTGGCACAACTGCAAAATTCCCCAGATGGGCAGCGGCCTATAAATATCCCCCGGAGATCAAGGATACCGTGGTGGAGGATATTGTTGTTCAGGTAGGAAGGACCGGTGTGTTGACACCCAAGGCAGTTGTACGCCCTGTTCGTTTGGCGGGAACCACTGTTACAAATGCCACACTGCACAATCAGGATTTTATTTCCGAGCGTGACATCCGGGTTGGGGATACCGTACGGATCCGTAAGGCTAGTGAGATCATTCCGGAAATTTTAGATGTAGATATGAGCAAGCGTTCTGCTGGTGCACTACCATACAAACTGCCAGCTAAGTGCCCTGTTTGTGGGGCAATAACAAAGCGAGATCCGGATAGCGCTTTTTTGCGCTGTACCGGAGCGGAGTGCCCAGCACAGTTATCCAGAAATATTGCTCATTTTGCGAGCCGGGATGCTATGGATATTGAGGGGCTGGGTGCTGCTATTGTTGATGATTTGATCAAAAAAGGACTGGTGAGATCTCCGGCGGATATCTATTATTTGTCTCTGGATGAAATGAAAAGTCTTTGGCAAAAGGGTGATCTGGCAGCAAAAAAACTGCTGACAGCCATTGAAAATAGCAAGCAGCAGGATGTGAGCAAATTGATTTATGCGCTTGGAATCCGTCAAGTGGGAACAAAGACCGGTAAGACTCTGGCTTCTGCCTTTGGCTCTTTGGATGCACTGATGCAGGCTACAGAAGAGGAGTTAACCCATGTGCCAGATGTGGGCGCAGTTACAGCGGCGTTTATAGCAGATTGGTTTAAACAGCCTCAATCACGACACTTGATTGACCGACTACGGCAGGCAGGGGTGAATTTTCGGAGTCGTCGAGTGCTTTCTGATATACGCTTTACCGGTATGACTTTTGTACTAACGGGTGCGCTCACTCGATTTACAAGAGAAGAGGCAACGGAAATAATTGAGATGTTTGGAGGTAAAGCTGCCGGTTCTGTTTCTAAAAAGACAAGCTTTGTTGTTGTCGGAGAAAATGCAGGATCCAAGGAACGTAAGGCTAGAGAGTTGGGGATCCCGATTCTGACTGAGGACGAGTTTCTTGAAATGATCCAAGAATGATATTCGCCGCTGCGTGAGCGCGCAGCGGCGATGCATTTATAATACAAAATCTTCTTCCTTGTATTGGGAGAAATTAAGAGCTTTGGGTTTTGTGGGGACTCGCTTGCAGGGGTCGTAAGTAAATTTGCGACAGGAAGTGTTGGCAGATACGACACCGTGCTTTATACACAGTACCTGACCACTGTCAAATTTTGTTCCACAGGCACAGTAACTGCAGGAACGGGGGATTTTTTTACGAAACAGCATGGGTCGAGCCCCTTTCGGTAACTTATTTGCAGTTATTATACAACATTTATACGCACATTGCTACAACTTTTTTTCTACGGTGCAAATAAAGCATTAGGACACTGCCAACAGTGAATATGCAGATGTAAATGCCCACGGGCAGAGCCAAGCATTCAGATGGATGAAACAGAAAATGCTGCACAGCATTTGCAATTAAAACGCTGATTAGACATTGCAGAATTTTTCCCGGGAAATACAGTCCGGTTCCCACAACCGCCGTGACAGAGACGGTCTGCATCCCAACACATAACCCGCCAATGGCAAGTATACAGGCACAAAGGACAAAACGGGAACCATCAGCCTGGAGAGAATGAAGTGCTACACAGCCGTTTGACAGTTCCAAAAGTCCGCTTAGCAAGATTTGTCCTTCAAGCGGTAAAAACCAGAAAACCCATCGGTTCAGCACTGCTAAGATTACTCGAAATATCACGACCCAGCCGCAGACAGTTGCCATAATGTGAATGCTTCGCTCCATGGCCTGGGGTAAGGTCAATGGTGCAGACTTGCGCAGTTGGCAAGTATCGCAATTCTTTTCTGGTAGGATAACACCCACTGCCAGTGCGGATAGAATGTGGATCAGCCACAGAGCCCAGGGTATTATAGCAGAACTAAACAGTGTGCCTGCCATTCCAAAAAGGAAGGCCGGACCGGCATTGCTACAAAAGCCCAGCAGACGATGTGCTGCAGTTTTTTTGATCTGCCCTTGCTCATAGGCATCGGCGATCGCCTGGGCACCTACCGGATACCCGCCTAAAATACCAAGCACCAAAAGGGATTCCGCACCATCTGGAATCCCGCACAGCCTGCTGATGGGGGAAATAATGGGGATTCTTTTTCCTGTAAAACTGCTTGTCAACATGGAAGATAGAATGAAAAATGGAAATAAAGACGGTATCACAGTATATATGCATAGCGAGATACCATCCTTCGCACCTGACAGCGCGGTTTTGGCATCCAGGATCAGCAGCATTAATGCGAGTCCTGCCAAAACGAGCTTTGAAATTTCTCTTCTGCGTTTCATTGCGATCACCTCATAAGAAACTATGCGCTTGCGGTGAAAATCATCCCAATAAGTTCATAGACTGCACAAAAGGGGGCAGTGCAATGAAACAACGCAAAAATTTATTGGAGCGTATGGCATTTGCGGCAGACCTAAGCACAGAACCGCTGCCGAAACTGCCGCTGGTAGAATTGGCAGGGGAGCATCGCGTGTTGGTGGAAAACCATCTGGGTGTGATCCAATACGGCTGTCAGGAGATCTGTGTGAAGGTCAGCTATGGACATATCAGTATCAGTGGAAAGCGTCTGGAACTGGCACGGATGACAAAGGAACAACTGGTGATTACCGGAATTATTGAGGGTGTGTGTTTGTGCAGGGGGAGGAAGTAAATGGGACTGTTTCATTCGCTTGCGGGTTTGTTGCGTATTCGCTTCACAAGCGCGGATATATCCGGACTATTATCGCTGATCAGTGCAAAGGGCATACCATTGTTTCGTGTAGAATGGATCAATGATCTGACTGTGCATGGAACAATTTATCGAAGCGACTACAGACTTTTGCAGGAATTTACTGAGTATCGGGGTGACAAGCTGGAGATCGTTAATCGACGGGGGCTGTACTGGAGTGGAAAAAGCTTGCTTAGAAGACCTGTGCTTTTTTACGGGGCAATATTATCCTTGCTGCTAGCGTTATTTCTGCCAAGTAGAATACTATTTGTAAGGGTGGAAGGAAACGGGTTGGTTTCAGAAAAGCTGATTCTGGATGCGGCAGAGAATTGTGGCATTTCCTTTGGCGCGTCACGCCGGGATGTACGCAGTGAGAAAATTAAAAACGCACTGTTGGAACAGATTCCCGAACTACAATGGGTAGGTGTGAATACATCCGGATGTGTAGCTACCATTAATGTAAAAGAGAAAAGTGTTGCCCAGCAATCACAGGAAGTGCAGACAGGTGTTAGCAGCATTGTTGCAGTCAGGGATGGTGTGATCTGGGAATGTACTGTCACCAGGGGGAATCCGCTGTGTCATGTTGGCCAGGCCGTGAAGGCCGGACAGACTTTGGTTTCTGGCTATACAGATTGTGGGATTACAATTAAAGCCACCCGAGCAGAAGCTGAGATATATGCCCAAACACTGCGGGATTTGGAGATAGTAACACCCTTAAATATTGTTCAAAGAGGGGAACAAAGCGATTGCGAGATAAAATACAGCCTGTTAATTGGAAAAAATCAGATAAAATTTTTAAAAGATAGTGGAATTTCGGATGCTTCTTGTGTTAAAATGTATGAGGAGCATTATTTGACTTTGCCCGGTGGTTTTCAGCTTCCAATTGGAATAGTCCGGGAAACCTGTATCTATTATGACACACAGGAAGTCCAGATTACAGAAGCAGATTCCTTTGCCTGGCTACAGGCAGCGGCAGAGAATTACCTGCAATCACAAATGATAGCAGGGCAGATACTCAGTCAGAATGTGGAAGTACTGTTGAAAGATGGTGTCGGCTGCTTAAGCGGTCAGTATGCCTGTCTGGAAATGATCGGTCAGGTCAAAAATGAAGAGATTTTACAAAGGTGATGCACAAAATGGCAGAAAAGATGGTGAATGCGGAGCGGATAGAAGATCTGATCAGCGTATTTGGCTCTTTTGATGAAAATATCAGGCGGATCGAGGAAGCCCTTGGGGTATCCATCGTGAACCGTGGTACAGATTTGAAGATCACCGGTGATGAGGAAGCTGTGGACAAGGCATCTCGTACGCTGGAGGGCCTGTTGACTCTGGCGGCAAAAGGAGAAGTCATTGACGAGCAGCGGGTGCGCTACCTTATCACGCTGGTTAAAGAGGGCAATGACGCCCAGGTGACAAAGATGGCCAAGGATGTAGTGTGCATCACGGCCAAGGGAAAACCTATTAAAGCGAAAACGGTTGGCCAGCAGGAATATATGAAAGCTATCGGTAAGCATACCATTACCCTTGGCGTGGGCCCTGCAGGCACTGGTAAGACGTATCTGGCAGTAGCTGCTGCAGTAGCCGCGTTCCGGGAGCGAACAGTCAACCGGATCATCCTGACCCGGCCTGCAGTAGAAGCCGGTGAAAGACTGGGATTTCTGCCGGGAGATCTGCAGAATAAGGTAGACCCTTACCTGCGGCCCCTATATGATGCCCTGTATGAAATGCTGGGACCGGAGACTTTCCAGAAATATCAGGAGCGGGGTTCTATCGAAGTAGCCCCCTTGGCGTATATGCGTGGCAGAACGTTGGATGATAGCTTTATTATTCTTGATGTGGCACAGAATACAACCAAGGAGCAGATGAAAATGTTTTTGACCCGATTGGGATTTGGCTCTAAGATTGTAATTACGGGCGATGTGACTCAGATTGATCTGCCGGGTGATAAAACCTCCGGATTAAAGGATGCGATCCGGGTTTTGGAGAATGTTAGGGATATTGCAATTTGCCGACTCACCTCTGCGGATGTAGTGCGTCATGCGCTTGTACAAGAGATTATAAATGCCTACGAAAAGGCAGAGAAGAAGCCCGAGATTATAAAACCGGCCAGTCAGCTTCAAGGCCGCTACCGAAGGAAGAAATAGTATGCAAAATGTTAAAATCAACATGACTTTTGATTGCTTTACATTGCAGCGGTATGCTGTATCTTCTGTTATTCGTAAGTGCATTGAAGCAACGCTAGCTGCTGAAAGAATCAGCACGCCTTGTGAAATCAATGTGCTGGTGACCGACGATAATGGGATTCAGGCGATTAATCGCGCGTGTCGAAATATTGACTGTCCAACAGATGTGCTTAGTTTTCCAATGTTTCAGCTAAACGCAGGAAATCCTCCCGATAATTGGGAGGCTTACTTAGATCCGGATAGCGGCCTATGCCCCTTGGGTGATATGGCCATCTCCTTAGAGCGAGCTATTACACAAGCAAAGGAGTTTGGGCACAGTGTTCGCCGGGAAGTGGGATACCTGACTATCCACTCCATGCTTCATTTGCTGGGCTATGATCATCTGGATGAGGGTCAGCAGAAGGCGCATATGCGCCGAAGGGAGGAAGTTGTTGCATCTACCATTCGGGGCATGCAGCGGAATTAAAAAAGAAACAATCTTACAAAGGAGAATACCATGGCTACAAAGACTGCTATGATCACCATTGCCGGTCGGCCCAATGTGGGAAAATCCACACTTACAAATTACCTGGTAGGGGAGAAGATCGCAATCGTTTCCAACAAGCCCCAGACCACGCGCAATCGCATTTGTGGCATAGTCACAAATGAGGATACCCAGTTTGTGTTTGTAGATACACCGGGGTTCCATAAACCCAGAACCAAACTAGGGGATTACATGGTAAGTGTTACCAGAGATTCAATCGCAGATGTGGATCTGATTATTTTGTTGGTTGAGCCCATTGCGTCCATTGGATCGCAAGAGCAGGGCCTGATTGATCAGATTAACGCAAGAAAGTGTCCTGCTGTTTTGGCAATCAATAAGATTGATACTGTTGAAAAGGATACTTTGCTTGAAGTGATTGCGGTCTATTCCCAAGCGGCTTCCTTTAGTGCTATTATTCCCATTTCCGCTAAGACAGGGGATGGTGTGAATGTGCTCCTGTCTGAATGTGGGAAGTATGCTACTGAAAGTCCCTTCTTATTTCCAGAGGATTCCACTACGGATCAACCCGAGCGGCAGGTAATGGCTGAGATCATTCGGGAAAAATTATTGTGGACGCTGGACAGAGAAATCCCCCATGGCATAGCTGTAGAGATTACAAAATTTTCCGAGCGTGATAGCGGTATTATTGATATCGACGCAACGATTTACTGTGAAAAAGCCAGCCATAAGGGAATTATTATTGGAAAGCATGGTGATATGCTTAAGAAAATATCCAGTATGGCGAGAGTTGACTGTGAAAAATTTATGGGAACGCGTGTATATTTGACTACCTGGGTAAAGGTAAAGGAGAACTGGCGTGACAGTGATTTTCTGGTACGCAATTTTGGTTATAGAGAATAATTTCCATGGGTAACTACTCCGTTGATGGTAAATCCTATTTGCGGAGGGATGAAAATGAAAGCGAGCGATTACTGGCAGATGTTTATGGAGACTGGTGCGCCGGAATTGTACCTGCTATATCATAATGCACTAAAGATGGAGAAAAGCCATGTACTTGACGATTCAGGGTCTGGTCCTGCGTATCACAACCTACAATGATACAGATGCCCTATTGACTGTGTTATCGCGGAAGCATGGCAAGCTGACGGTTAAAGCTCGGGGGTTGCGAAGAAAAAACAGCCCCCTGGCAGCACCTTGCCAACTGCTTGCCTACAGTGAGTTTACACTTTTTGAGTACCGCGGCATGTATACGGTCAATGAGGCCCATTCTATTGAACTGTTTCAACAGCTTAGAAAAGATTTGAGCCACCTGTCCCTGGGTACATATTTTGCACAGGTAGCAGAGGTCATTTCTCAGGAGGATATACAAAATCCGGAGATGCTGACGCTGGTTTTAAACTGCTTATATGCACTTTCAAAACTGAATGTTTCAGAGGTCCAGGTGAAGTCAGCGTTTGAAATGCGAAGTGCATGCCTGGCGGGGTATATGCCGGATTTGTCCGGCTGTCACTGCTGTGGCGAACCGACACCGGACCGGTTTGATATTTCTCAGGGCAGGCTTGAATGTGCCAATTGTAGAGATCTGGATTCTGTTGGGATCCGTATGCCAGTAAAGGTGGGTGTACTGAATGCGATGCGCTATATCAGCACGTGCGAACCCCGGCGAATTCTTTCCTTTCATGCTGGGGATGAGACATTGGAGGAGCTGGCGCATATCTCTGAAAGTTATCTTACGGCCCAATTAGAACATGGTTTTTCCACGCTCGACTTTTATAAGTCATTACAAAATCCACTATGAAACGTATTATTTAGGAGAATTCCATGAGTACACTATACGAAAAGTCCCTGCTAAAGCTGGAATTGGATCAGATACTCGTTATGCTCGCTGAGTGCGCAGGAAGCAATGAAGGCAAGATAGCTTGCTTGCAGCTTCGGCCCGCTTCGGATTTGGAAGAGATTCAAGCGATGCTTGATGAAACTACCGCGGCGTCTGACCTGTGCACACGAAAGGGAAATCCGGTTTTTTCAGAAGTTAAAAATGTAAATCCATCTCTGGACCGGGCGGATAGAGGTGGCTGTCTGCAGCCTAAGGAGCTTTTGGCAATAGCAGGCGTGTTACGCTGTGCTCGGAACATTAAGGCCTATGCAGCAGAGGATGAGAAGGAAACAGTGCTTGACCCACTGTTTCGGATGCTCTTACCCAATAAGTATCTGGAAGACAGAATATTTGGGGCAATTCTATCGGAAGAAGAGATATCAGATACTGCAAGTCCGGAACTAGCCGATATCCGTCGCCATATTCGAATTCAGAGCGCAAAGATCAAGGACAGTTTGCAAAAGATAATTTCTTCACCTGCGTATGCTAAGTTCTTGCGCGACCCTATCATTACAATCCGTCAAGGACGGTATGTGGTGCCTGTAAAAAGTGAATGTAAAAATGATATTCCAGGTTTAGTGCATGATGTATCTGCTACCGGTTCTACGTATTTTGTTGAACCTATGTCAGCAGTCAACGCCAACAATGCACTGCGGGAACTGGAGCTTAAAGAAAAGAAAGAAATTGAGCGGATCTTATCTGAGCTGTCCTCAGAAGCTGCAGCGCATCGGGAGACTATCAGTGATGATTTTCAGTTGCTGGTGAGGCTGGACGTGATTTTTGCAAAGGCAAGGCTTGCCTATAAAATGAAGGCGTGGGCCCCGGTGATGAATGATCAAGGCAGAATTGAATTGCGAAATGCCAGACACCCACTGATAAACCCAAAAGAGGTAGTTCCTGTTTCCTTGCGGCTTGGAACAGATTTCGATACCATGATTATCACTGGCCCCAATACGGGCGGTAAAACAGTTACACTAAAAACTGTGGGTCTTCTGACACTGATGGCAGAATGTGGTCTACATGTACCCGCTGGAGACGGAAGCAGCTTGTCTGTATTCAATTCTATTTTGGCTGATATTGGGGATGAGCAATCTATTGCACAGAGCCTATCCACTTTTTCCAGTCATATGCGTACAATTGTGGATATAGTTGCCCAATGTGACGGCAGAACACTTGTCCTATTTGATGAACTGGGCGCAGGTACGGATCCGGCTGAGGGTGCAGCTCTTGCGATCGCACTGATTGAATTTTGCCGAAAAATAGGCAGCAGAGTTGTGGCTACCACCCACTATGCGGAGTTGAAGCTCTACGCTATGCGGACTGATGGGGTTATAAATGCATCCTGTGAATTTAATGTTGAGACATTGCAGCCCACATATAAGCTGTTGATTGGTATTCCTGGGAAATCCAATGCATTTGCGATTTCCAGAAGGCTAGGACTTTCTGAGGATATTTTAAAGAATGCCGCAGATTTGGTCGGCAAGAATGATAGAGATTTCGAAAATGTGCTCAGCCAGTTAGAGGATCAGCGCCAGTTGATGGAAGCAGCCCATGCAGAGGCGGAGAGGCTTCGACAGGAGACGGCAAAGATTAAGCAACAAAGTGAGGAATTTAGAACGCAGCTGGAAATAGAACGGGAAAAGGCTATGGAACATGCTCGCCGTGAGGCACAGCAGATCATTGAGGATGCCCGTTGTGCCGCTAATGCTGCATCCGAAGAGTTGAAAGCGCTGAAAAAACAACTTTCTGAAAACGCAGATATTCATGGCATCAACCAGAGACAGGTAGAATTACGAAGGAGCTTGAATGAAGCAGAAGAAAGAGTCTGTGCTGGACGTACGGAGAAAAAGCGTCCTGAGCCAACCAGGGACGTATTGGTGGGCGATACAGTCGAGTTGCTAAAACTAGGCACAAGGGCCAGTGTCATTGCTATAAATAATGACGGCACTTACCGACTGCAGGCAGGCATCTTAAAAATGACGGTAAAACCGGATGAGATATATCTGCTGGAGCAATGTAATCCCTATCAGCAGAAGACAGGGCGGCCTGCCCACTCAGGCAGAGAGATGAAGTTGTCAGCGATGGCCACAGAGATTGACTTGCGTGGTATGGACAGTGTGGAAGCTATTTGCGTTTTAGAGCGTTACTTGGATGAAGCTATGCGAGGCAATCTAAGTTCAGTGCGTATTATTCACGGTAAAGGGACGGGTACACTCCGTGCAGCAGTCCAGCAATCCTTGCGTAAAAATAAATTCGTGAAAAAATTTCGACTGGGCGTTTACGGTGAGGGAGAGGATGGCGTAACTATTGCCGAATTTGGCTAAGTGCCATTATAAATTAACTCCAAAGTTGTTGCTTTTTAGAAAATTATGGAAATCGGTTGACTTTTTGTATAGATTTGATATCATATAAAAAGAAAGTCGTATACAGTTTCGGAATACGGCGCGAAGGAGTGTTTTATATGTTCAATAAGGAAGTTGTTGTTCACTGCGAATCCGGTTTGCATAACAAGCAGGCTACCTATTTTGTCCAAAAGGCAAATGAATTCAACAGCAGTATTTGGCTTGAATCGGAAAACCGTAAAATGAACGCGAAGAGCTTGCTTGGTATTATGTCTCTGGGAATTGTCACTGGCACAACAGTAACACTGAGCGCTTCTGGGCCGGACGCCGAGGAGGCAGTAAATGCTCTCGGGGCACTGCTGCAGCGGGATGTCTATTGATAAGTAAAACTGATGACCGTCTCAATGCAAATTTCCTGCGTTGAGGCGGTTCTTGTTCGGAGATTGCTTATGATTATTGATGAATTGAAGAAAAATGCTGCACGTTTACCCCTGGCTCCTGGCGTGTATATTATGCGGGATAAGGAAGATACCGTGGTATATGTAGGCAAAGCAAAAAAACTGAGAAATCGTGTGTGCCAATATTTTCAAGATACAGCATCCCATACACCCAAAACAAGACTGATGGTCAGTAAAATCGACCATTTTGATGTGATTGTAGCAGCCTCTGAATTTGAAGCGCTGGTGCTTGAGTGTTCACTTATTAAACGTTATTTGCCTAAATATAATATCTTGCTGAAAGATGATAAAGGTTATCCGTATCTTCGTCTGAATATGAAAGACACCTATCCACGGATTACTATGGTTAGCAAGGCAACAGATGACGGTGCTGGTTACTATGGTCCTTACGGCAGCAGGGGCAGCACACAAAACTTGTTGGAGGCAATCCGCCAGACTTTAAAGTTGCCTGGCTGTAATAAGCAATTTCCCAGAGATATTGGAAAAGATCGCCCATGTCTGAATTATCACATGAATCAATGTGACGGCTGGTGTCAGGAGGGGAAAGATGCTTCAGAATACAGACAAGCTGTAGAGCAGGCACGGCAGCTTTTGACTGGGAATTATAAGAAGGTCGCCGATGAGATAAGGGCTCAGATGCTGCAGGCAGCCGATGAACTGAATTTCGAATTGGCAGCGAGCCTGCGGGACAGGCTGAATGCGGTGGAGACTCTTAGGCAAAAACAGTTAGTAACTGCTGGAACACTGGCTGATACGGATGTAATTGGTTTTGCAATGTCAGAGACTAAGGCTTGTTTTACGGTTTTGCATTTTAGTGGCGGTAATCTACTGGATAAGGATTCTGAAACATTATCTGCTATAGATGATCCACAATCAGCGGTATCAAGTCTTATGAAACAGTATTATTTAAGCCGTGGATTTGCGCCGAAAATTGTGTTACTACCGTTTGCGGTTGAAGACAGCGAATTGTTCGCGCAGCTTTTAGAACAACGATTTGGTAGAAAAACCCATTTAAAAGTGCCTCAAAGAGGCGATAATGTACGTCTGGTGGAACTGGCGGTAAAGAACGCAGAGGAGGAAGTCCAGCGGGCCACAAGTAAAGAAGAACGGACAATGGGTTCTTTGTCGTTGCTTGGAAAAATGTTGGCTATGGAGGCTCCGGAAAGAATTGAAGCATTTGATATTTCCAATATATCTGGTACAGATATTGTAGCCAGTATGGTGGTATATCAAGACGGTAGACCCAGAAAAAGTGAATATAAGCGCTTTAAGGTAGAAGGATTGGAAAATCAAGATGATTATGCTTCGATGCGTCAGATAATCAGACGCCGATTTGATCATTACAAGAATAGAGTCAAGGGCTTTGATAAGCTGCCGAATCTGTTGCTAATCGATGGAGGCATTAATCATGCACAGACAGTGGCAGACACTTTGCAGGATATGGGATTGTCCCTGCCGGTATTTGGTATGGTCAAAGATGATAGGCATCGTACGAGGGCGCTGGTGACCCCAAATGGTGATGAAATTGCTATTGATGGCAAACAATCTGTTTTCTCGTTGATCGGCAGTATCCAGGAGGAAACACATAGATTTGCAATCACATATCATAGGCAACTACGAAGTAAACGACTAAGGTATTCGGAATTGGATGGAATCCCGGGCATAGGACCGAAGCGGAAGCAGGAACTATTAAAGACATTTAAATCACTTGGAGAAATCAGCAAAGCAACGCTACCGGAATTGGAGCGTCTTCTTCCAAAGGATACGGCAGCGGCGGTTTATTATTATTATCGCAATAAAGAAGAAGGGTAGAGGCATTTATGCGTGTAATTACAGGCAAGGCCAGGGGCGTGAAATTAAAAACACCAAACGGAATGGTTACCAGACCTACAGCTGACCGGGTGAAAGAGGCGCTGTTTAGTATTATCCAGTTTGAGATTCCGGCATCAAGAGTGCTGGATTTATTTGGAGGGACAGGACAGCTTGGTATCGAAGCCCTAAGCCGTGAAGCGCAGAGTGCGGTGTTTGTGGATGAGCGGGAGGATGCCTGCTGTTTGATCCGGGAAAACTTAAAGCGTACTTGTCTGGAGCATGTAGCAAAGGTTGTACGTGCGGACTATAAGGATTTCTTGCTAAGATGCCAGGATAAGTTCGATATTATCTTCCTTGACCCCCCTTATGCAGAGATTTTTTTGGAAAATTCTTTAAAATTGATAACAGAAATTGACATTTTGCAATCTGGTGGTATAATAGTAGCAGAGCGCCCTGTTGGGAAGGATCTTTTATGGGATTTTGAGGGCTATTCTCGATCAAAGGACTACAAATACGGAAACACAGTGCTTACATTCTATCGTAAACACTGACCGGAGAAGAGTGTTAGCAATGAAGATTGCCATTTACCCGGGAAGTTTTGACCCGGTAACCAGCGGACATCTGAATATTATACAGCGCGCTGCTAAGATTTTTGACAAGTTAATTGTGTGTGTCATGGTTAATTCTGCCAAATCTCCTATGTTCTCTCGTGAGGAACGCTTAGAGTTAGTTCGGAGTGTGGTCAATGGTCTTCCTAACGTGGAAGTGGATGCCTCAGATGAACTGCTTGCGGAGTATGCCAGGCGTAAGGGGAGCTGCGTGATTGTAAAAGGCCTGCGCGCAGGCTCTGACTTTGAGAACGAATTTCAGATGGCGCTTATTAATCATAAAATTAATCCGAATCTGGATACTATGTTTTTGACTGCTGAGTCGCAATATATGTATCTAAGTTCCAGCACGGTTAAGGAATTGGGAAGTTATGATGTAGACCTTTCCGATTTTTTGCCCGAACAGATTATTCCTGTATTCAAGCAGCGCATCGCTGTTATCCGTAAAGGAGGAGATAGAAAATGAACGAACAGAACATCGAAGATATTATTTCAGCATTGTATGACATGGTGCAGGACGCTAGGGCGTTGCCTCTTGGCGCGGATAAGTGTATCCTTGAGCGAGATAAGGTTCTGGATATGCTTGACGAGATCATTGCCCAACTGCCTGTGGAGTTGAAGCAGGCACGCACTATTGTTGAATCTCGAAATGAGCTCATCGGTCAGGCTCGCCGTGAGGCCGAGAGCCTGATTCGTCAGGCACAGGAAAAGGCTGAGCAAATGGTTGCTGAGGAAGCGATTTATCAGGAAGCTAAACGTCAGTGTCAAGAGATGGTTCTGCAGACACAGACACGTATGTCTGAGCTGCGTAAAGCCAGCAATGATTATATGGATGACGCACTGCGCCGTACTGAGGAAGCGATTGCTATGTCGTTAGAGGATGTGCGTGATACGCGTACAAAATTTAAGGCTCTTGTGGATGCACAGGAGAAGCGTGCCAATGGGTCTTCACAAGAAGCTGAAGCATAAAGCGTAAAGAAAAACAGCTCAACTACACTTGAGCTGTTTTTAAATTATAAATGGAGGATATAATAATGGATTATATGGAACGATACAGGTTTTGGTGTGAGGCTGAACTTCCTGAGGATGTTCGGCAGGAACTGGCATCGATAAAAAATAATACGGAAGAATTGAAGGGGAGGTTTGGGAGCGAGTTGCAGTTTGGCACTGCTGGAATGCGCGGTATTATGGGTGTCGGCAGCAATCGACTGAACCGTTATACAGTACGCAGAGCGGCGCAAGGTATGGCCGCGTGGCTGGTTTCTGCTGGACTTCCCCGAAAGGCTGCAATTGGCTACGATTCTCGTCATAACTCCCGGCTGTTTGCTCAAGTGTGCGCTATTGCGTTTGCTGAGAGGGGCATCCATACGTATCTGTATGACCGTTTGGCACCTACTCCGATGCTTTCTTATGCAGTCCGTGAACTGGGTTGTGGCTGTGGAATTGTTATCTCTGCCAGTCACAATGCGGGTGCATATAACGGTGTCAAGTGCTATGGTCCCGATGGATGCCAAATGACCGACGGGCCTGCCGCGATTGTTACAGAGAAAATCAATACGATTCCCTATTTTGTTCCAGAGGAAAAAAGCTTTGATGTGTTTATGGAAGAGGGGATGATTTCCTATATCGGTCAAGAGCTTTGGGAAAAATACTATCAAACTGTTTTGGCTGAGGCTGTAGATCCAGAAATGATCTGCTCTGCCGGTCTCAATATTGTATATACACCTCTATGCGGTACCGGTAATGAACCTGTTCGGGAAATTTTAGGCCGTCTGGGTGTGAATATTACGGTTGTTTCCTGTCAAGAGAAACCTGATGGTGATTTTAAGACTTGTGAGTATCCCAATCCTGAGACAGATGCAGCATTGTATGAAAGTTACAAGGTTGCTAAGAGTGCCCCTTGTGACGTGATTTTAGGCACAGATCCGGATGCTGATCGCGTGGCCATTGCGATTCCTTGTGGTGAGGGATTTCAGAAGCTTTCGGGTAACGAACTAGGGTGTCTTCTTCTGGATTATATCCTTAAGGCGCGACGCGCCAGGAACGATATTCCGGACGGCGCAATTACTGTTCGTAGTATCGTTTCTTCTCCGTTGGCAGATCAGATTGCAAAACATTATGGTGTAACGATGAAGGCGGTCCTTACAGGCTTTAAGTATATCGGTGGGGAGATATTGGAGCTGGAGAAAAAGAACGAGCAGGATAAATTTGTCTTTGGGTTTGAAGAAAGCTGTGGTTATCTTAAGGGAACATATGCTCGGGATAAGGATGCTGTAGTTGCATCTATGCTTATATGTGAGATGGCCGCAAATCTAAAAAAACAGGGCAAAACTATACTGGACGCATTGGGTGAGATGTACGCCACTTATGGCCATTATCTAGCATATGTTCAGAGTGTTGAATTGACGGGTGCCGATGCTATGGAGAAGGCTGCGAAAATGATGGCGGATCTGCGTGCGGTAGTGCCTGATAGCATTGGCGGTGTGAAGGTTACAGGCGTGAGGGACTATCGCACGAGTATTGACAGAGATCTATTGAGTGGTCAGGAAAAGATGATTCAACTACCTAAGTCCAATGTGCTGGAATTTTTGTTGGGGGAGAGCGGCAGTGTGATTGTACGTCCTTCCGGTACTGAACCTAAGGTTAAATTCTATTATACTGCTGTTGCAGCGGACGAGGCTTCCGCGAAGAGCTTGTTGGATTCAATGGTCGCACAGATGTCTAAATAAAATTATTTATAGTTTAAACCGGGACGGGATACCTGTCCCGGTTCTTTTTTTCTGGTGCAATGAATATGCATAAACAGAAAGGGAGGGATAGCATGAAGAACAAACGTGCTGCTGAGAGGAATAATCAACCAATAACGTTAGGTGTAGCTACAGGCGCATTCGTGGCAATACTGGTTAGCGTTTTGTTGGCTATGATACTGGCGGCATTGATTATCAATGAACGCATAAGTGAAACCAGTATACAGTATTTTGCTTTTGCTATACTGTTGGTTGCGTCATTCTGCGGTGGTATGGTTGCGTCGCAACAAACTGGTGGGAAATGCGCGCTTGTATCTGGATTAACAGCGATAGTGTATTGCCTGTTCTTGGTTGCGAGTGGAATCCTGTGCTTTGATGGTGGTTTTCAGAACTTGTGGACAAGTGCTGCTGCAATTACTGTTGGATCTATCGGTTCGTGCATGATTCGTATAAGAGGGAAGGCGAAAATACCGCGTAGAAAAAAGCTTGTCCGGTAAATTGCACAAAGGCGCTTGTCGGGTAAATGATACTTACCGCATTGCGCGTTAATGCAGGATAGGTTGCATAACTATATCTAGTGTTTTTATCGCATTGCAGCACGCTATATCTGGGAAACAATTGAAAATGGTAAATCCGCTTACATATACAGTTTCACAGGTTGACATAATTGTGTTTACATAAAAATCGTCACAATCTACAAAAAGTGTAATTTTATCCAAATTTGCTTGCATTTGAATGGAATTTGATGTATAGTATTTGAGCGATGTGTTAATAGGGCGTTTTTGTGCCCAGAATGTTATGTTTGCCCAATGCTATATTATAACAATAATGTTGATTTCACTATGGGGGTATAACATTGCGGCACTTTGAATTACCGTTAGTTTTGTCAAAACACTGGTGTAGGTATCGTGTGGCTATCCTTGCGTTTTTTTGGATTGTTGGACTGCTTTGCGGTGTGTCTTTTGCTTCAGTGGCAAAGGATTTTGATTTTCCTCAAATGCGCTCACTTGCATATAGCCGTGTGTCGATTGCGGGCCTTGCTGCTGTGCTGGTTTTTCCTCTTACAATTTCTGCTGTTGCGGTGTATTTAAATGTTCCGGTTTTTCTGTTTCCGATTTGCTTTTTAAAGGCGTTTAGCTTTGGGTACTGTTTATACAGCATATCTGTTGCATTTGGAGATGCCGGATGGCTGGTTCGTGTATTATTGCTATTCTCTGATTCCTGTATGATGGTGCCGTTGCTCTGGTTTTGGTGTAGGCACCAAGGAAGGAAGAGAAAGTCTATAAAGCGTGATTTGACGGTATGTACTTCTTTTGCTGCTCTTATTGGTGTCACAGACTATTATTTGATATCGCCTTATTTGGTGGAGCTAATGAATTATTTATAGGGGAAAGGTTCGCGTATTCATGTTGGATTTGATTCAGGCCTATGAAAACTACCTGACAAAGGTAAAACAGGCGTCTTTGAACACTATATCATCCTACATGCGTGACATACGCCAGTTTGGCGTGTGGTTACGTGAGTGTGCGGGTGTGGATGTGATTGATGCCAAACAACTGAATATTAGCGACTATTTGAAGCATCTGAGGGACGATGGAAGATCCTCTGCGACTGTTTCAAGAAGCCTTGCAAGCTTGAAGAACTTTTATGTATATCTTGTTTCTTCCGGTTTCTTGGAGAAGACACCTGTTACAGATATTCATATTGACCGTGGTGAGAAGAAGCTTCCGCAGATCCTAACAGGAAGAGAAGTGGAACTATTGCTTTCTCAACCTGTATGCGTCGATGCGAAGGGCTATCGTGATAAAGCAATGCTGGAGACCATGTATGCCACAGGTATCCGTGTCAGTGAATTGATTGAACTTGATGTGGATGATGTTAATTTAGAGCTTGGCATTATTAAATGCAACAGCACCAAAAAGATGCGCGCTATCCCACTGTATCCTGCTGCACTGCGGGCGTTGAGCGTGTACCTTCGGGAGATTCGTGAGTCCATGGTCGCAGGCCCTGATGAACAAGCTTTGTTTGTAAACATTGGTGGAACAAGAATGAGTCGCCAGGGCTTCTGGAAGATTCTTAAGCATTATCAGGAAACAGCGCATATCGAAAAGGAGATTACACCGCATACACTTCGCCACAGTTTTGCGGTTCATTTACTGGAAAACGGCGCAGATCTTGACTCTCTGCAGGCGTTGATGGGACATTGTGATATTTCTTCGACACAGATGTATACGCACATGATCAATCAGAAACTGAAATCTGTATATGAGAAGTGCCATCCAAAAGCATAAAAGGTCTATCGATCCAAAATTGTAGCGATAGTCCTTTTTGTATAAAGGAAACCACGGGTTAGACGCGTGGTTCAATAAAGCCTATGGCGGTGAGTAAAAATCCCTGTTAGGATTATAGGTGCGGTCCGTCAACTGCTCAAACAACCAAAACAGGGAGGCACTCATATGAGCATGAGTAGCACTGTAATTATACTGCAACGTATAATAGAAAGCAATTAAAAGTGAAATATAGATAGTTCAATGCTATTTTATGCAAAAAATGGGCACTTAGAATACAAAATAGTGTTCGGTGCAAAAGAGTAAGTGTGCGTCAATAGCTATCTGATTCGCAGATGGCAGAATAGAATTACGCGTTTACGTGTTACGCGAGGAACATAGGGCTAGGCCCGCATATGAAGAACCCCTGGTTTTACCGGGGGGGTTCCTTTTTTGCAAAATATAGCGGATATTGAAAAAGTATAAATTTGAATAATCACTTAAAAGTGTGGCCAATTAAGATGCGTTATTCCATAAAAACTCTCTCCAAGCAATATCGGAGAGGGGAGGGAAGCTTTATATGCCTGTCATAGCCGTCAGAACATCCACTTCCATTTTTTGGACACACCTGTTCATAGTCAGCCCTTCATCAATATCAACGTCTGTAAAACACCCACCATTGGTGCAGATAACTCTATTCGTTTTACCTTGCAAAAGCAGCTCTACAGCCATATAACCCATTTTCGTGGCATTGACACGATCACGTCCAGTGGGTGTACCACCGCGTTGTATATGCCCTAGAACTGTCACACGAGGATCCAAATCCAGCGCATCTTTGATCTTGGCGGCAATATCTACTGCTAAACCGGCGCCCTCGGCAACTACAATCATATAATGTGTGAAGCCGTTAAAGCGTGCCTGACGGATCTTTTCAATTACATCATGTTCAAGATCAATCGGCGCCTCTGGAACCAGCACTGCCGTAGCACCAACAGCCAGGCCAACATACATAGCCAAAAATCCTGCATTACGTCCCATGACTTCAACAACAGAACATCGTTCATGAGATTGCATAGTGTCACGCAGCTTATCAATACATTCGATTGCAGTATTTGCGGCTGTATCAAAACCGATGGAGTAGTTAGTACAGCTAATATCATTATCAATAGTAGCAGGAATACTAACTACATTTACACCCAGCTTAGATAGGGCTCTGGCGCCACGGAAGGTACCGTCACCACCAATAGCAACAATGCCATCTAGCCCAAGAAATTTACATGTGGAGCATGCTTTTTGCTGACCCTCTTCAGTCATAAATTCTTTACTACGGGCTGTGTATAGAATTGTACCGCCGCGATTGATGATGTGGGATATGTTCTTTTCGTCCAAACGAATTACATCTCCGGAAATCAGACCATTATAGCCCCGCCGGATGCCATAACACTCAATGCCGTGATATAGAGCGGTACGTACAACAGCTCTGACACAAGCGTTCATACCCGGCGCATCACCGCCGCTCGTAAGAACACCAATGCGTTTAATACTCATTAGGATGCCTCCTGACATTCGATAATTTACCTTTATTTTAGCGAAATATATTGAAAAAGTAAAGTCGGATTTTTTAACTGGTGTTATTTATGTCAATTATGCATTTATCACAATTAATTTCAAGATAAATTTGTGCGAGTTATATATGAGAGAAGTAGGCAAAAAATTAATG
The DNA here is from genome assembly GCA_045577355.1 of Faecousia sp. Lineage (GTDB taxonomy): Bacteria > Bacillota > Clostridia > Oscillospirales > Oscillospiraceae > Faecousia. The sequence continues at coordinate 39,989 of JAZNIG010000059.1, forward strand.
TGTGCGCCAAGCTTATAATTATTACACAAATATGCTGGTGTTGAATTGATTTGGAGGAGGTTGATCTTATAGCGAAGCCGCAGTTATGCTGATCTATGCAATGTCAAATCAATGATATGAGTCCAAGAACTGCCGATGAAAAATTGAAGTAAACAGGTGTTGCATTTCTAAAAAAACGCGCATCATGTTTTTGCCCGGTCACGAGGGGGGGGAGCAGCGCGAGGCGGAACGAAACAAAACCATTATTTTGTGGGCCGACGCTAGGCCCGTATGCGTTCATTGGCTGAACACAGCCAGTGACTTATTTGAAGACAATGAACGCAACAAAATAGACTTTTTTTGTTCACTTCATTTATGCTTTTTGGGATTCAGGATAGGGAAGGGGCGGACAGGCAGATCATCACACTCCCAGCTATCAAAATACTTGTAATAGAACGGCCGGAAAGTCAAAGTGAATTTCTTGTCATACGGCCAACCGAGCTGGAACGGCCAGAAGATCAACCAAAGCATATTGGCCATCCGGTATTCGTCAATGATCTGATGCGTATTCTTATCAATGCCGATGCGTTTGAAAATACGCCGGCCAAGTGTCCAGGGCCCGATACGGTACAGCAGCCACAATTCGGAAGACAACCGGCGCACGGTAACGTCAATATCATCCCAGGACTGGGAAAAGAAATCCAGATCGCACCGGTAATGCCGGTGCTTTTTTAACCAGGCAATTGTATGCTGCGGCAGCTTTAACGTTTTACGGCTATTATATTCAATGCCAGCCTCATCAACTGCTATGTATGAATGCTTTGGGAAAGTCCATTGGCCAAGATCCTGCACATCACAGAAATGGACCCCGGGAACAGTATTTTGAAAATTCAGAAAGACATGATCATATTTCTTAGAAAACTTTTTAGCCAGGGCAACACACTCGGTAGTCTTGCCAGCTCCCGGGCGGGCAAAAAACGTGCGGATCATCTGGACACCAACTTTCCAAGGAAACGGAAGACGGAAGAAATCACGATACAAAGAACAACGGCACCAACAAAATATTCAATCATAGCACCATAATCCCAGGAGCCGGAATAAGAACCGGAAGTTTGATAAAAATCAGCTTCACCCAGGATATCACGCAAGGCATCTAAAATAGATTGCATAAAATCACTCCTTTACAAAAAGACCAACAACCAGGACGAGAAAAATACCAAAAAGAAGAACAACTTGCATATTCATTTAGTAGATCCTCCTGATCAGCGAGAATAATAGACCAAAAACAAAAAGAAGCAGAAAAATCGTTGTCAAATAAGATCCTGAAAAGAAGATCTTCAAACATGGCAAAATGATCATGCCTTAACTCCCTTCCAAAATAGACTTGCAACAAAGCCAATGACAATACAGGCAAAGAGAATACTCCCTACAGAGGTAGAAGTATTACCGGAGCTGATCATAGCATTATTCAAAACATTGAATATACCGATAAAGAAATTAGCAAGAAAACGAGCAAATTCAACCATAACTATCGCCCCACAATAAATTTCACGATGGACAAAGAAACTACAAGAGTTATAGCACTGCCCAAAATAGCTGGAACATAGGCAATCAATTCCAGCGGTAGATATACAGCTCTGGTCAGCGTCTCAACGGCCATAATCAGGCTATTGATAATGTTAAGAAAAAATTGCCATATTGATTCGATAAAACCAATTACTTGATCAAAGAAATCGAACATTATGAACCTTTACCCCCTTTGCCGTTACGAGCACTTTTTGATTTTGCATCACCGGCAGCCTTAAAAGCGATATTGACGAGATACCCAAAAATACCGAGTGATAATGAAATGATGAAAATGCCACGAAGCCATCCAACGTCAATAAAACTATCAAAGACCATAGACATCATTGCAAAAGCAGGTATGTGGCCTTCAATAACAGTCAAAGAATCATCAATATACTGCTGGTAATCAGACAGACCATCACCGGCACTATTTAGCAGATCATCCTCAATCTTTTCTAGGCTATCAATGGAATCAGATCCCTCCGGCCGTACCGGCGCAACTTCACCGTTAATGATCTCATCCAGTTTGTCGTTGGTATCATCCAAATTATCAGAGATATCGCCCATAACCTCTTGGTCACGATAAGAAGTTAAGATATTTAAACCCATTGAAAAATGATCAACTATCATTTCGGTATCCAAATCCCTATAATCTGCATCCGGATTTATATCCAAAGTAGACAAAGTATCAACCATA
>JAZNIG010000060.1:0-68236 GCA_045577355.1 Faecousia sp.
AACAGGCCGCTGCAAGCGGCCTGTTATTTTTTGGAGCGGGTGACAGGCTCGAATAATCAAATCCGACTGTCCGGTGGACAGTCGGCCGGCGGAGCTAGACCCGCCAGAACAATGTTTTCCGGCGAAGACGGAAATGCAAACGAGCCTCGTCACCTAACGCTGCAAGCGGCCTGTTATTTTTATAGAGTGGAAGATAGATACAAATAATATTATCAAATTGATAGTTATGCAATTAAGCATATTCTATGGCTATGTTGTTAAATGTATTTGCTTTTTTGGAGGAACCCAATTATGGTAAAAAAATGGAATGTTACGATTCCTCGGCTTTCCGGCGATGCAGAACGCCGGGTATATCTGTATTTACCCCAATCTTATATAGAAGAACCGGATCGCCGGTATCCGGTTATGTATATGTTTGATGGCCATAACGTTTTTTTTGACAGTGATGCCACATACGGAAAATCCTGGGGCATGAATCATTACATGGAAGCATCGCAAAAGCAGCTTATTATCGTAGCGGTGGAATGTAACCATGAAGGGAATAGCCGCCTGCAGGAATATTCTCCCATTCACTTTGAAAACGCGACTTTGGGAAGGATTAAAGGCAAGGGTCGGGTCTATATGAATTGGCTTATTGGAATACTGAAGCCCTATATTGACCAGAATTACCGAACCCTTCCGGATCGTCTGAATACCATCATCTGCGGCTCCTCTATGGGCGGTTTGATGGCGTTATACGGTGCGGCGGTTTACAATCATGTGTTCCAGCGGGCAGCCTGCCTGTCTCCTAGCCTTTGGATCAGCCCTGGAAAGGTGCTGGAGATGATTGCTCGTGCCCACATCCGCAGAGATACCTGCATTTACATGGACTACGGCAGTGAAGAGATGTTTAACCATGCTGCAAATGCAGAAGCACTGATTTCAACCTCCCATCTGCTTCTGACAAAACGAGTTAATTTGGCATTTCGCATCGTCCCGGGAGGCAATCACAGTGAAGAATCCTGGGAAAAACAGATTCCTATTTTTATGGATTGCTTAGGGCTATAAGGAGAGACAAAATGGAAATTCGTTATTTTAAGCATTACAGCAGCCATTTGGGCAGAGACATGGAATTTAAAGTGTATGGGCATAGCGGCAAGCCGGTCATGTTTATTCCTTGCCAGGGTGGACGTTTTTTTGATTTCGAAAATTTTAAGATGGTGGATCATTGGGCAAAGTGGATCGAAGAGGGCTGCTGCACAGTCTATTCCATCGATTGCATTGATGGGGAGGCCTGGGGTGCACAGGGAGCGGATAATCGCTGGCGTATCGAGAACCATGAGCGTTGGTATCATTATGTAGTGGATGAAATGGTGCCTACGATTCGTCATTTGAGCGGAGAGCGCAATGGATATGATCAGCCTATTATGACTTTTGGCTGTTCTATGGGTGCCATGCATGCGGCAAATCTGTTTTTCCGCAGGCCCGATTTGTTTGACGCAGTATTTGCGATTTCCGGTTTGTATGATTCAGAGGAATTTTTTGGCGAATATATGGATGATCTGGTGTATAACAACTGTCCGGTCAATTATCTTGCCAATATGAGCTGGGATCATCCCTATATCCAAATGTACAATGAGCGAAAGATCCTGATTGTAGTAGGGCAGGGCAAGTGGGAGGAATCACTGATCGCCAGTACAAAACGTTTGGATGCAGTGCTATGTAATAAGGGTATTGGGGCGCAGGTGGATTATTGGGGTCATGACGTGGACCATGACTGGCCCTGGTGGTTTAAGATGGTTGAGCACTATGTTCCTCAATTCCTATATTAAGAAAAAGAAGGAGTACATACGATGAAGAACTTTATATTTATTTCTCCTAATTTTCCGGTAAGCTACTGGAAATTCTGTGCCGAGCTTAAAAATAACGGCATGCGGGTGCTGGGCATTGGTGATTGCCCCTATGAGGAATTGAAGCAAGAGCTGCGGGATGCACTGCATGAATACTACAAAGTCAGCAATCTGGAAAACTATGAGGAAATTTTCCGGGCGGTTGCATTTTTTACATACAAATATGGAAAGATCGACTATCTGGAGTCCAATAACGAATACTGGCTGGAGCGAGATGCAACGCTGCGGACTGAGTTTCATATTACCACCGGTTTTTTGTCGGAGGAAATGGAGAAGGTCAAGTGTAAGTCTGCCATGAAGGCGTTTTATGCTAAGGCCGGGATCCCAACTGCCCGGTATCATCTGGTGCAAGATTATGCGGACGCAGTAGCCTTTGCCAATGAAGTGGGCTACCCCGTGATCGTTAAGCCCGATAACGGTGTAGGGGCCAGCCGCACCTATCGCTTGTGCAGTGATGTGGAAGTACAGGAATTTATCAACACCAAGGATGATGTAGTGTACATTATGGAGGAGCAGGTCAATGGCGTTGTCTGCACCTATGATGCCATCATTGATGCGGAGGGACAGCCCCTGTTTGAATCCGGCAATGTGACACCCGTTTCACTCATGGATGTGGTCAATGATAATGGTGATTCTATCTACCATATTGTAAGGGAACTGCCTGAGGATGTAAAGGATGCAGGATTGCGGACAGTAAAAGCCTTTGGCGTGAAGAGCCGATTTGTACATCTTGAATTCTTCCGTTTGAAGGAGGATCAGGCAGGTTTAGGCAAAGCGGGTGATGTGGTTGGCCTGGAGGTCAATATGCGGCCTTCCGGTGGCTATACACCGGATATGTATAATTATGCATACGAGACGGATGTATACAAGATCTGGGCAGACATGATCGCCTTTAACAGAAGCACCAAGCCTTTGGGCAATCGGCATTTCTGTGCTTTTGTAGGCCGCCGGGACGAAAAGACCTATCAAATGGATGATGGTGCCATCGCAGCCAAGTACGGCAATCATTTAAAAATGCAGGGCCGGATCCCGGATGCGCTTGCCGGTGCCATGGGCAATCAGATGTATGTGGCGTGCTTTGATACAGAAGAGCAGATGAACGAATACTATCGGGATCTGTTGGCAAGTGCGCAGTAATTTTGGTAATCCGCAGAAATTTATGAAAAAGGTTGCAATTTCTCTGAAAATCTACTAAAATATTAGAAAAAGAGAAGGAGGGACCTGGATGCAGACAGTGCCCGAAAAAGAAACCTTGGAACAGATCGCGGAGCTTTTTAAAGGATTCGGCGATGCCACCCGGGTCCATATCCTGTCGCTGCTTGTGGAGCAGGAGTTGTGCGTGAACCACATTGCACAGGCTGTAGAGTTGTCACAAAGTGCCATCTCTCACCAGCTGCGGATCCTGAAGCAGATGCACCTGATCAAATACCGCCGGGATGGGAAAAACATCCTCTACTCTCTGGCGGATGACCATGTACGGACCATCCTGCAAATGGGATTGGAGCATGTATTGGAATAAAATAAGATTGCCTTACGGCATATTACAGCGGGAAGTACGGAATACTTCCCGCCGTATTTATTTTTCGCAGAGAAAATCAGTCCTTTTGTCAAATAGTTTTGGTAAAGCGGTACCGGGTTTCTCCTGGATTCCCTTGAATCGGCGGCAAAACAACTTCTATAATGGGCATACGTTACAGAAGGGTGGCAGGAAACGATGTCAAAGGTTTTTTTTGAAGATTTGGTGGTACGGTTATGAGGCGGGCAATGTTGTTAGTAGTGGGGCTTAGTGCGGGTTTCGGCGTGTTGTGGCTTCTTTTGTTTAACGGGCAAAAAACACTGGCTTATTATCTGTCATCTCAGCCGGTGCTCAGCGTATCACCCGGTCAAGTGTCAGAACAGCCCCGAGCGGAGGAAATCGTTCTGCCATTTCCGGTACCGGGTACTTGCCTTGTAGCGGAACAAATTGTTTTGTACGAGGGTCCCTTTCTGGAACCTGGCAGCACCGAGGAAACGATACAGACAGCAGCACTGCTCCTGCGAAACACCGGGGAATTTGGCGTGGAAAGTGCCAGGGTCATTTTTGAGGCTGGCGCTGTAAAGCTGGTTTTTGAGGCAGATACTATACCGGCAGGGCAGGCGGTGCTGGTGATGGAAAAGGACGGAAGGGAATACGGGCCACAGAAGTTTACCGGCTGCACCGGTTGGGCAGTTTGCGGCTTTGGGAGTTGGAGCAGAGAGGAACTGCTGGAGATAAAGAGTGTGGGCATGGGAGCTGTAGTTATCACAAATCAGACAGATAGGGTGCTCACAGATATTCAGCTATACTACAAGAGCTACCTGCCGGAGCCGGGATTTTACGTAGGAGGGCATACCTTTATATGCCTGATTGAGCGGCTGGAAGCCAGTCAGACAATATGTATATATCCATCTCATTATGCAAATGGATACAGTGGCTTTGTCAAGGTAGAGGTTACGGGAATCCAATAATTGGTAAGAATTATGGTGTAATTAAGTGGCTGTATTTCCGATAGATGGTCAACTTTTGTGCAATTGGATGAAAGTTTGGGAAAAGGGAGAGGTTGGATGTATAGAAACGCCAAATATTGAATAAATATGTAAACATGGTTGACATATGCAGGGGATAGTTGTATAATTTGGCGTATATCAAAGAATGCAGCGCATAGGAGGAATTGTTATGAATAAGGAATCTATCAAGAAGGTCGTCCTGGCCTATTCCGGTGGTCTGGATACTTCCATTATTATCCCTTGGCTTAAAGAAAACTACAATAACTGTGAAGTTATCGCGGTTTCCGGTAATGTGGGCCAGGCCGATGAGTTGGAAGGCTTGGAAGAGAAGGCATTGAAAACCGGCGCATCCAAGCTGTATGTGCTGGATCAGACCGACGACTATGTGGACAACTATATCATTCCCACCATGAAAGCCGGCGCAGTGTATGAGGAATACTTGTTGGGCACTAGTCATGCCCGTCCCTGTATCGCAAAGGGACTGGTGGAGATTGCACTGAAAGAGGGTGCAGACGCCATTTGTCACGGCTGCACCGGTAAGGGTAATGACCAGGTTCGTTTTGAACTGGCGATTAAGCATTTTGCTCCCAATATGCCTATCATCGCTCCCTGGCGTGAGTGGAATATTAAGTCCCGGGAAGAGGAGATCGAGTACGCAGAAGCCCATAATATACCCTTGAAGATTACCCGTGAGACCAACTACTCCAAGGATAAGAACCTGTGGCATCTGAGCCACGAGGGTATGGATCTGGAGGACACCGGCAATGAGCCCCAGTACGAGAAGCCCGGTTTCCTGGAAATGAGTGTTTCTCCCGTTCAGGCTCCGGATGTGCCTACTTATGTAACATTGGAGTTTGAGCAGGGCGTGCCTGTTGCGCTGGACGGCGAGAAGATGAGTGCAAAGAATATCATTTTGAAGCTCAATCAGATCGGCGGCGCCAACGGTATTGGCATTATCGACATCGTAGAAAACCGTCTGGTAGGTATGAAGTGCCGGGGCGTGTATGAGACTCCCGGCGGCACAATCCTCTACAAGGCACACAGTGTACTGGAGAGTGTATGTCTGGATAAGATGACGCTCCATGAAAAGCAGAGACTGTCTATCACCTTTGCTGAGCTGGTCTATAACGGTCAGTGGTTTACGCCCCTGCGGGAGGCCTTGAGCGCGTTTGTGGACAAGACACAGGAGAATGTGACGGGCAAAGTCCGGCTCAAGCTGTATAAGGGAAATATGATCAACGCCGGTGTATGGAGCCCCTATTCCCTCTATAGCGAGGCCATCGCGACCTTCGGCGAAAGTGACTACAATCAGGCAGATGCCGCCGGTTTCATTAACCTTTACGGTCTGCCGATTAAGGTTAAGGCCGTGGTCGATGGTAAGTAATTCAGAATATTTATCCATGTAGGGCGGGGGCTTGCTCCCGCCATACAATGTTTTTTTGAGGAGAACGTACAATGGCAAAAATGTGGGCCGGAAGAACAGACGGCACGACAGAAAAGATTGCAGACGATTTTAATTCCTCTATTCGCTTTGACAGCCGGATGTACCGACAGGACATTACCGGCTCTATGGCCCATGCGGCCATGCTGGCGGCCTGTGGAATTATTTCCCAAGCAGATGCAGATACCTTAATCACAGGGCTGGAGCAGATCCTGCAGGACATTGATAGCGGCAAACTGCCTATTGATATGGAATGTGAGGATATCCATATGTTTGTGGAAGCTGTGTTGACTGCCCGTCTGGGTGATGTGGGCAAGAAACTGCACACCGCCAGAAGCCGCAATGATCAGGTTGCTTTGGATGTGCGCATGTATCTGCGGGACCAGATTGACCAGATCAGTGAGCTGACCAAGGCACTGATTGCAGCTATTACAGAAAAGGCAGAGTTTTACCACGATGCGATTATGCCCGGCTACACCCATCTGCAGCGTGCACAGCCCATTACCTTTGGGCAGCATCTGATGGCCTATGCCATGATGTTGCTGCGGGATCTGGACCGTTTGGCTGATACCAGAAAGCGTACGAATCAGTCTCCTATTGGCTGTTGTGCTCTGGCAGGCACCACTTATGATACCGATAGATATTTTGAGGCCCAAAAGCTGGGCTTTGATGGGATTTGCCTAAATTCTCTGGACGGTGTGTCTGACCGGGATTTCTGCGTAGAACTGATGAGTACCATTAGCTTGCTGATGATGCATCTTTCCCGGTTTTCTGAGGAGATTATTCTATGGTCCTCTTGGGAATTTAAGTTTGTTGAGCTGTCCGATGCCTATACTACCGGCTCGTCCATCATGCCCCAGAAGAAGAATCCGGATATGGCAGAGCTTGTCCGGGGCAAGACCGGACGTGTTTATGGCGATCTGATGGCGCTGCTGACTACACTGAAGGGGCTGCCTTTGGCATACAACAAGGATATGCAGGAGGACAAGGAGGCTGTCTTTGATGCCTGTGACACAGTGAAGATGTGCCTGCAGGTTTTTGCAGGCATGATCGCCACACTGACTGCAAACCGGGGAAATATGCTTAAGGCGGCGCAAAAGGGTTTTATCAACGCAACCGATCTGGCGGATTATCTGGTGAAAAAGGGGCTGCCGTTTCGTAGCGCGTATAAGATATCCGGTCAGTTAGTGGCCCTGTGTATCCGGAAAAATATAGTCTTGGAGGAGTTGCCGCTGGAGACCTACCGATCCTACAGTCCGCTGTTTGATGAGGACCTGTATCCTGAGATCGCACTTCAGACCTGTGTGGAAAAGCGGATCTCCCAGGGCGGTACCTGTGCAGCTTCAGTAAAGGCACAGATAACTTATGTGAAGGAAACACTGAGCTTATGACAAAGGTATTTATAGATGGCAGCGCAGGCACGACGGGGCTGCGGATTGCCGATAGATTGGCGCTGCGGCAGGATATGGAACTGGTCAGGCTGCCAGAAGAGCGTCGGAAGGATTTAGGCGCCCGTGCAGAGGCTATTAACGGTGCGGATATTGTATTTCTGTGTCTGCCGGATGCAGCGGCAATAGAAGCAGTGTCGTTAGTACAGAGCCAGAAAGTGAAAATTATCGACACCTCCACAGCCCACCGGACAGACGCAGATTGGGCCTACGGCTTTCCAGAACTGGCAGGTCTTCGTCAGAAAATCGCAGCATCCAGGCGCATTGCAAATCCGGGATGTCACGCAAGCGGGTTTGTGGCGCTGATCGCACCTCTGGTGCAGGCGGGGATCGTACCCACGGATTTACCCCTGAGCTGCTTTTCACTGACTGGCTATTCCGGCGGCGGTAAAAAAATGATTGCGGAGTATGAAGCGGCTGAAAGAAGTTCGTTGTTAAAGGGGCCCCGGCAGTACGCCCTGACTCAGCAGCATAAACATTTGAAAGAAATTGTGAAGCTTTGCGGTATCAGCTGCACGCCTGTATTTTGTCCCATTGTAGCAGATTTTTACAGCGGTATGGAGGTTACTATACCCCTGTTTGCTGATATGATAAATGGCACTGCGGATCAGATCCGGCAGCTTTACCGGGATTATTATGCACAGGGATTGGTCCACTATTGTGATGATACAGATGGGGATGGATTGCTGTCTGCAGGAGCCTATTCCGGAAGAGATGATATGCAGGTCAGTGTACATGGCAACGAAGAGCGGATCCTGCTGACCGCCCGGTTTGATAATCTGGGAAAGGGCGCATCTGGTGCGGCCATCCAGAATATGAATATTTTACTTGGCATTGATGAGACAACAGGGCTGAATGTATAAGCCTGAGATAAAGAGAGGAATACCATGAAACAGATTTCTGGCGGCGTATGTGCCGCAAAGGGCTATCGAGCCAACGGAATCCATTGCGGGATCCGGCATAACCGTACCAAAAGGGATCTGGCGCTGATCGTCAGTCAGGTGCCAGCCACAGCAGCGGCAGTCTACACTACCAATCTGGTGAAGGGTGCGCCCCTAACAGTCACAAAGCAGCATCTGGAAAACGGTGTTGCCCAAGCTGTGATCTGCAACAGCGGCAATGCCAACACTTGTAATGCCAACGGTTTGGAAATTGCTCAGGCTATGTGCGAGCTGGTTCAGCAGTCCACGGGCGTGAAAGCAGAGGATGTGGTGGTGGCCTCTACAGGTGTGATCGGCCAGCCGCTGAGCATTGATCCTATTGCTGCCAGTATGAACGAGCTGGCAGCTGGCTTGTCCGTAAGCGGCAGTAACGTCGCAGCGGAAGCAATCATGACTACAGACCTGCGGATGAAGGAAGTTGCTGTGGAGTTTACAGTGGGTGGAAAGGTCTGCCGGATGGGCGGCATCGCCAAAGGCAGCGGCATGATCCATCCAAACATGGCAACAATGCTGGTATTTATTACCACTGATGTGGCCATCAGTGCTGAAATGCTGCAAAAGGCGCTGTCTTCTGACATTGCAGCTACCTTTAATATGCTGAGCATTGACGGTGATACCTCTACCAATGACATGGTAACAGTTCTGGCAAACGGCATGGCTGAAAACGCTGAAATTACTTCAGAGGGACAGGATTTTACCGTATTTATGCAGGCGCTCAATACAGTCAATGTGACCCTTTGCCGGATGATTGCCGGTGATGGTGAGGGTGCAACTAAGTTGCTGGAGTGTAAGGTCACAGGTGCTGATACGGAAGATGCGGCTAAAAAGAGTGCAAAAAGCGTGATTTGCTCCAGCCTGCTGAAAGCGGCAATGTTTGGCGCGGATGCCAACTGGGGACGTGTACTTTGTGCTATCGGCTACAGCGGCGCGGATGTGGATGTAAGTAAGATCGATGTGTCATTCCAATCAGCAAAGGGTACAGTGCAGGTTTGCAAGGATGGCGCGGGCGTTCCCTTTAGTGAAGAAAAGGCGAAGGAAATCCTGTTGGAGCCTGAAATTGAGATTTTAATCAGTGTCGGTGACGGCCCTTACAATGCCTGTGCCTGGGGCTGTGATCTGACTTATGATTATGTAAAAATCAATGGCGATTATCGGACCTGATCATTGATTTGAAATTAGGAGTATGATCATCATGGATGTAAATTTTTCCAATGCGGAGCGGGCAGAGGTGCTGACTGCGGCACTGCCTTATATTAAAAAGTATAGCGGCAAAATTGTAGTTATTAAATACGGCGGCAATGCCATGATCAATCCGCAGTTAAAGGAGCAGGTCATGGAGGACATTGCATTGCTTTGGCTCATTGGTGTGAAGGTCGTGCTGATCCACGGCGGCGGCCCGGAGATCAGCCAGACCATGGAAAAACTGGGCAAGAAGGCTGTATTTGTGGATGGACTGCGTGTCACTGATAAGGAGACAGTTGATATTGTACAGATGGTGCTGGCCGGCAAGGTGAACAAGAGTTTGGTCAATCTGATCCAGATGAAGGGCGGCCATGCTGTTGGCTTGTCCGGTATTGACGGCGGTATTATTGAGGCGAAAATGAAGAATGAAGCCTTGGGCTATGTTGGTCAAATCACCAAGATCCGCACACAACCGATCACTGACCTGTTGGAAAAGAATTACATTCCGGTTATTTCCACTGTTGCCAGTGACCGACAGGGCAACACCTATAATATCAATGGGGATACAGCGGCTGCGCATATTGCTGGTGCTTTGGGGGCGGAACGGCTGATCATGATGACAGATATTGCTGGTATTCTCCGGGATAAGGACGATGTGTCCACACTGATCCCGCACGTGACGGTGGAAGAGGCAAAAAAACTGTACGATGATGGGGTTGTTTCCGGCGGCATGATCCCCAAGGTGGATTGCTGCATTGAAGCGTTGGAGCATGGCGTCAAGCATGTGGTCATTATGGATGGACGGATCCCACATTCGATCCTGATGGAGCTGTTGACCGATGAAGGTGCAGGAACCATGGTAACAAAGGGTTGAAACAATGGAAGATATTATTTCTTTGGATAAACAGTATATTGCCTGTACTTACGGACGGTTCCCTGTGGAGCTGGTGTCGGGTAAGGGAAGTCAGCTGACTGGTGTGGATGGAAAGCAATATATTGATATGGGTTCCGGCATCGCCGTATCCAGCTTCGGTACTGCGGACGATGTATGGGCAGCGGCAGTGACAGAGCAGCTTACCAAGCTGCAGCATACGTCCAATTTGTACTATACCAGCCCCTGCGTGCATCTGGCAAAGTTATTATGCGAAAAGACCGGCATGAAAAAGGTGTTCTTTTCCAATTCCGGTGCGGAGGCCAATGAATGTGCCATTAAGGTGGCACGGAAATACTCTGGGCAGAAAAAAGGCGCAGATTGCTACACGATCGTGACGTTACAAAACAGCTTTCATGGCAGGACCTTGACAACACTTGCGGCTACCGGACAGGCGCATTATCACGAGTTGTTCCAGCCTCTGACACCCGGCTTTGTTCATGTGGAAGCAAATGATATTGAGGGCCTGAAAAAGGCTGTCAGCGAGACAAAGGTTGCCGGCATCCTGATGGAATGTGTTCAGGGTGAGGGCGGTGTACTTCCTATTAGTAGAGAGTTTATGGAAGCTTCTGCTGAGATTTGCAAGAACCAGGATATCCCGCTGATGATCGACGAAGTCCAGACCGGCAACGGCCGTAGCGGTATGCTCTATGCTTACATGCACTATGGCGTACAGCCGGATATCGTATCCACGGCCAAGGGCCTGGGCGGAGGTCTGCCCATTGGTGCGACCCTACTCAGCGAAAAGGTACAGGATGTACTGCAGCCCGGTGACCACGGCTCTACTTATGGCGGAAATCCTGTCTGTTGCGCAGGTGCATTGAGCGTAATTAGCCGCCTGGATGAAGGATTTTTAGATCAGGTAAGGAAAAAGAGCGAATATATATTTAACCAGCTGCAGGGTGCTCCAGGTGTTGATGAGGTTACAGGCATGGGACTGATGATCGGCATCAAAACGGCTCGGGATGCAAAGGATGTGCTCGCAGTATGCCGTGAGAAGGGCGTCCTTTGCCTAACAGCCAAGGACAAGGTTCGGCTTTTGCCGCCGCTGAATATCCCCATGGAGCTGCTGCAGCAGGCTGTATTGGTCATACAGGAAGCCTGTGCAGGCTAAGAGGAGTAATAAGTATGCAAAATTTTACTGGAAAGAGTTTTTTGAAGCTGTTGGATCTTACCACTCAGGAAATCAGCGACTTGCTGGCGCTGGCCGCTGAGCTGAAGGCCAAAAAGAAGGCTGGCATCCCTCACAGAATGTGCGAGGGAAAGTCTATTGCGCTGATCTTTGAAAAGACCAGCACGCGCACACGCTGTGCTTTTGAGGTGGCTGCGGCAGACTTGGGAATGCATCCGGTATATCTGGATCCCAGCGGCTCACAAATCGGTAAAAAAGAGAGCATTGCCGACACGGCCAGAGTTCTGGGCCGTATGTTTGATGGGATTGAATACCGTGGCTTTGGCCAGGAGATCGTAGAAGAGCTCAGTGCCTATGCAGGCGTGCCGGTTTGGAATGGTCTGACCAATGAATACCATCCCACCCAGATCCTGGCGGACTTTCTGACTATTCAGGAGCACTTTGGAGAGCTTGCCGGTAAAAAGCTGGTCTACATGGGCGATGCCCGCTACAATATGGGCAATTCTCTGATGGTAGGATGCGCGAAAATGGGTATGCACTTTGTGGCCTGTGCACCGGAAAAGTATTTCCCGGACGCCAATTTAGTGGCTGCCTGTCAGCAGATAGCAAAACAGACCGGTGCGGTATTGGAATTTAATACCGATCCTGCAGATGCGGTTAAGGGGGCACACGTGATCTATACAGACGTATGGGTTTCTATGGGTGAGCCCGACGCAGCATGGGAGGAACGGATCCGCGAATTATCGCCTTACCGTGTAGATGCAAAACTGATGGAGGCAGCAGGTGAGCAGTGCCGCTTTATGCATTGCCTGCCGGCGTTCCACGATTTGAAGACTACCATCGGCAAGCAGATCTATGAGAAGTTTGGTATTGACTGTATGGAAGTTACTGACCAGGTTTTTGAAAGTGAACAATCTATTGTATTTGATGAAGCGGAAAACCGGATGCACACCATTAAGGCTGTGATGGCGGCGGCACTGTCTGAATAAAAAATTAGGGGCTGTAAAAAAACGCATATTTATTCCGTTTAATCCATAAAATAAATTTACGGCGGGAGTAAATCCCCGCCCTACGGTATCTCCGGTGAGATGCTTGTAGGGCGGGGGCTTGCTCCCGCCAGTTATTGCGTATATTGATACGAGTTATTTTACGGCCTCTTTGTTTCTTATAGAACCTTAGAAAGGAAATCCTGCAGACGGGGATTTTTTGGGTGGTTAAATAATTCCTCCGGTGTATTCTGTTCCAGAATTTTGCCATCATCCATAAACAGGACACGGCTGCCGACCTCCTTGGCAAAGCCCATTTCGTGGGTAACAACCACCATAGTTATGCCCTCGGCTGCCAGTTCCTTCATAACTGCCAGAACTTCGCCGACCATTTCAGGGTCCAAAGCAGAGGTTGGCTCGTCAAACAGCATGACCTTAGGATTCATGGCAAGTGCCCGAACAATCGCGATTCGTTGCTTCTGACCGCCGGAAAGCTGACCTGGGTATGCGTCTGCCTTTTCTTCCAGTCCGACGCGCCGAAGTAGCTTCGTCGCGGTATCATCGGCTTGCTCTTTTGTCATCAGACCGGTGCGGACCGGTGCCAAAGTGATGTTTTTACGAATGGTCATGTTATGGAAGAGGTTGAAATGCTGGAATACCATTCCCATTTGACGGCGGACCTGGTCAATATTGATCTTAGGATCTGTGATTGTTGTACCGTGAAAGGTAATTGTACCGGCAGATGGAAGCTCCATCAGGTTCATGCAGCGAAGGAAGGTGGACTTACCGGAACCCGAAGGACCGATGATGACAACTTTTTCGCCAGGATTGATGTGCTCAGAGATATTGTTCAGAACCAAGTGGTCGCCAAAGGATTTGGATAAGTTTTTAACGTCGATCACTTTGACGCAGCCTCCTTTCCAGGATACCCTGCAGCCAGGTAAAGATCATTACCAAAGCCAGATAGATAAGTGCAGAGCCGACAAGAGGGAACATCTGCTCATAGGTGCGTGTGGCGATTGCCTGAGCTGCGTAAACCAGCTCCTTACCGCCGATCGTATAAATCAAAGCGGTATCTTTTAAAAGGGTGATAAATTCATTCGCCAGGGAAGGGAGAATTGCTTTGAATGCCTGAGGAATTACGATGAAGCGCATGGTGTCAAAATAATTCAGGCCAAGACTTCTGCCTGCTTCTGATTGACCGGGATCTAGCGACATCAGGCCACCACGGATGATTTCCGCCACATAAGCACCGGAGTTGATACCCAGCGTCAGAATACCAATACCTGTATAGTTTCGGCTGGTTTTGAAAATAACAAAACCCATAATCAGCATTTGCACCAGCATGGGAGTACCGCGGATAACGGTTACATAAATTTTACAGATAGAATTAATAAATCCAAGCACAGGATTGTGCTTACCCGGGCGCTGCTGGTCATGTGAGGTGCGGATGATAGCGACCAGAACACCCAAAAGCACACCGATCACCAGCGCCAGAGCGGTAACCATCAGTGTGCGGCCTACACCCTGCAGATATTGCTGCCAACGGTCGGCTTCTATAAAGGCTTGGTAGAATTTTACGTAGAACTCTTGCCAGAAGGGAAGCTGTACGCCTTCCTTCATGAGATCCATCCATTGTGTATATAATTCCACAGGCATTACCTCGCAAATTAATTACCATGAAAAAGGGCGGCGAATGCCGCCCTTTTTACAAAAATCTTCAATTACTTCTGTTCAGCAGGAATGTACTTGTCAACAATCTTCTGAACGGTGCCGTCAGCAATCAGCTCCTTCAGAGCCTTATTGACAGCATCCTTCAGTTCGGTGTTGCCCTTCTTGAAACCGATGGCATAGTCTTCGTCCGCCCAAGTGCCGTCCAGAATCTTCAGACCGGGATTTGCTTTTACAAATTCCTGCGCGGGGGCATTGTCAATAATAACACAGTCCACCTGACCATTCATCAGTGCCTGTACAGCGGTGATGCCATTGTCATAGCCAACAACATTATCTTCGCCGTAGCCACCATTTTCGGGGGTGTCAGATGCGTAAATATAACCAGTAGTACCAAGCTGGGTACCGATCCTTTTGGTGTCCAGATTGTCCATGGTCACATCGGAGCCGTCCTTAACGATAACGACCTGAACACCCTTCGCATAGGTGTCAGAGAAGTCCATAACAGCCAGACGCTTCTCGTTAACAGTAACACCAGCCATAACCATGTCGCTCTTACCGTTCTGTGCGGCTTCCAGGGCAGCGTTGAAGCCCATGTTGTCGATCTGCAGCTCCAGACCCAGCTTCTTTGCGATGGCTTCTGCAATTTCTACATCAATGCCGATGTACTTGCCGTTGTCATCCGTCATCTCATAGGGAGGAAATGCGGCGTTGGTAGACATGATCAGCTTGCCCTTCTCGATGGTCATACCATCGTTGGAGGAGCAGCCAGCGAACAGGCACAGTGCCATAACCAGCGCCAGAGCCAAAACTACTAACTTTTTCATGATGAAAATCTCCTTTTTAAATTCCCCTGAAGGGGATAAGTTGACCCATGTATTATAACGCGTATATTATTCAGCGTCAATTGGCTAATGATACAAGGTTGCTCCGTAAAATTTAGTGGAAAGTGACAAATAGAACAACAGGATGTATGAAATTAATGAATATTTGTATGTTTTGTGGGGCGCCGCCGCGGTATATAACATGCATAATATGCATAGTCTGTGTATATAGACACATCTTGTTTCCTTCATGCTGCAAAGGAATTGAGTGTAAGGTTTACAGATCAGATGTTAAAGAGAGTGCGCACTAAATGGACAATTGTATCGTATTGGTGTATATTCTTTTGCAGAAATCGGTATTTCCCAGGAGAATCAGTGTTTTTTGGGCAAAATACTAGTTGTAAATATTTGATGCATATTATATAATATAAAGGTTAAAGAATGCTGACACTTCGGGAGGAATACCTGAATGGAAAATAAAAGTGAAGAATTAAAACGTTACCTCGTTCCCGGAACGCATGTACATTTGGTGGGTATTGGCGGTGTTTCCATGCGACCGCTGGGGTTGGTACTGAAGGGTATGGGGATGCTCGTTACCGGATCGGACATGAATTCCTCGGTTTCTACGGATGAGCTGATCGCCAATGGCATCCAGGTATCTATTGGGCACAGGGAAGAGAATATCTTGGGGGCTGCGTGCATTATCCGTACCGCTGCGGCCCATAATGATAATCCGGAGATCGCCGCGGCACGCAGCATGGGCATTCCTATGTTTGAAAGAGCGCAGGCTTGGGGTGTGATTATGCAAGCGTATAAGAACGCAGTCTGTATTTCCGGCACTCACGGAAAGACTACTACCACCTCCATGGTGACCCATATTTTGATGGAAGCGAAGGTAGATCCCACAGTAATGATCGGTGGTTATCTGCCCCTTTTGCGTGCCGGTCACCGGGTAGGCAATGGAGACACTATCTTGCTGGAAAGCTGCGAATACTGCGATTCCTTCCTGAATTTCTTCCCTACACTGGCTGTTGTGCTGAATGTAGAAGCGGATCATCTGGATTATTTTAAGGATCTGGCGGATGTACAGAAATCATTTCGACAGTTTGCATTACTGTCTACAGGCGGCGTGCTGGCTAACGGGGATGACCCTCATACCCTGGAGGCTATGGAGGGCGTGGAATGTGTTACATTTGGATTAAAAGACACCAATAGGATCCGGGCGGCTAATATTTGCCCGGATTGGCGGCATCTGGATGTGGTTTGTGATGGAGAATTATACTGCCATATCGATTTGAAGGTCTTGGGTCGTCACAATGCGCTGA
Source organism: Faecousia sp. (assembly GCA_045577355.1). Classification (GTDB taxonomy): domain Bacteria; phylum Bacillota; class Clostridia; order Oscillospirales; family Oscillospiraceae; genus Faecousia. The sequence continues at coordinate 16,297 of JAZNIG010000060.1, forward strand.
ATGCCTTGGCCGCAGCCGGCACAGCCTGGATGCTGGGGTTGCCAGGTACTGCGGTAACAGACGGTTTGGCAACCTTCTCCGGCGCAGAGCGGCGGATGCAATTCAAGGGAAGCTACCGGGGCGCAGATGTCTATGATGATTATGCGCATCACCCCGATGAGCTGGCGGCTACGATTGATGCCATCCGTTCCATGAATTACAAGCGGGTAGTGATCGCGTTCCAGCCTCATACCTATACCCGCACCAAAGCGCTGTTTGATGATTTTGTACGGGAGTTGAGGAAAGCGGATCTTGTGGTACTGGCAGAGATCTATGCCGCCAGGGAGCGCAATACCGTAGGAATTTCTTCCCGTGACCTGATGGAGCAGGTCCCAGGCAGTGTGTATTGTGAGTCACTGCCCGAAGTGACCAGCTATTTGCGCTGTATTGCGCAGGAGGGAGATGTTTTGCTGACAATCGGTGCTGGTGATATTTACAGGGCCGGGGAGGCGCTTTTGAAAGAAGATACATGAAATGAGGTGAATAATTTGCGGAAACTTAATGTGTGTGTTTTGTTTGGCGGAATTAGTCCGGAGCATGAGGTGTCCTTACGTTCTGCTGAGTCGGTGCTGAACAATCTGAATAAAGAAAAGTACAATATTTTTCCAGTAGGCATCACCAAGGATGGTGATTGGATATTGTATGCCGGTACGGACTATTCTCTGTTGCCTACCGGGCAGTGGCAGGAGTATCCCACCAATCGACGTGCCGCCATTTCTCCCATCCGGGGTCAGGGGTTGCTCAGCTTTGAAGGGGATTGCGTGGTTCGGGAGCTAATCGATGTGGTATTCCCGGTGCTTCACGGCGAAAACGGTGAGGATGGTGCTATGCAGGGATTACTGCAGATGGCGGGCATCCCTTATGTGGGCCCCCATGTGGCTGCGTCCGCAGTGGCTATGGATAAGACATTGACCAAACTTGTGGTTGATCAGGCATGTGTGCCTCAGGCAGCTTGGCAGTTAGTCAGAAATAGCGAACTGCAAAACCGGATGGATCAAGTGTTGGATGGCATTGAGAGGGCTTTTTCCTATCCTGTGTTTGTAAAACCTGCTGGCACTGGTTCTTCTGTAGGTGTATCTAAGGCTGCAGATCGGGAGACTTTACGGGAAGCTCTGCTGCAGGCTGGTGTTTATGATGAAAAGATCCTAGTTGAGGAATTTATTCATGGCAGAGAAATTGAAGTGGCGGTTATGGGGAATGACAGCCCAGCGGCTTCCATCTGCGGTGAGATTGATTCCGGTGCAGATTTCTATGATTATAACGCTAAGTATATTACGGATACATCCATGGCATATATTCCGGCCCGTATTCCAGAGGATATAGCGGAACAGGTCCGTGATCTGGCGGTTAAGGTTTATAGTTCTATTGGCTGCTGTGGACTAAGCCGTGTGGACTTTTTCGTCACCTTTGAGGAAAACCGGGTGGTGTTTAACGAGATCAATACCTTGCCTGGTTTTACCTCTATATCCATGTATCCTAAGCTGTTTGCGGCCAGTGGTATTCCCTATGACCAATTGCTGGATGAACTGCTGAAGCTGGCACTGGAGGCGTAAAATGAAGCAAGCTGTTATGCTGTCCATTCGGGGACGGCAGGCCTATCGGGAGCAGGAGCCTGATGTGATCGAATTGATGACAGAGGGCGTTATGGAGCAGCGGGAAGATGGCTGGGATCTGAGTTATGAGGAAAGTGAACTGACCGGACTGGCAGGCGTTACTACAACCTTCCGGGTCGAGACGGGAAAGATTACCCTAACCCGTACCGGTGCGTTGAATTCACAGATGATTTTTCAGGAAGGTACAGTCCATGAATCCCTATATCAGATGGAATTCGGTGCCCTGATGATCAGTGTGATGGCTTCTAAAATCAGAGCGGATATTACTGAAGCTGGCGGTGTGATCGATCTGGTGTATGCTATTGAGATCGAGCAAACTGCTGCTGGTGTTGTGGACTATCACTTGGATATCCGTCCCATTGGGAGATAAAAATACCACAAGGGCGTATTGCAGTTCGAAAATGAACTGCAATACGCCCTAAGATTATCCGACTGTGTAAATTTTATCAATTGCTTTTGAGTTTATAACGGACGCATCTCTTGAATTGGACTAGCCATCCTCTGTGACCGGACCATTTTGAACTGGGGAGGTTTCGGTGGGAGTGATCCATTCTTCCGGGGTTGTTGTTTCTTCTGGAACTGTAGTTTCTTCTGGAACCGTAGTTTCTTCCGGAATCGTAGTTTCTTCCGGTGGTACTGTGGACTCTTCCGATGGTGTTGTGGATTCCTGAGGGGGGACTGTGGTTTCTTCGCTGGTGATCTTGCAGATGACCCGGTCTCGTTTGTTGTAGTCGGAAACCGCTTCCTTTTCTCTGGAAATCAGTTGATTTGTCTGTTTGTCGTACTTGCAGCGATACGTAACAATTTTGTACCCGGTATAGGGAGAGGTAATCTCGTCCCCATCTTTGTAGCCTTTTTCATTATTCTCGGCCATTTCCAATTCGACTGTCTTGTAATTATGCGTTGCCAAAACTTCATATTCCATCTTCACATAATACGCTTTTGTGTCTGTGCCCCATAATTTGATGGTCACATTGCCACCGGAGGCGATAGCTTCTATGTGGATGGGATATTCTGTATTGTTGCAAAAACAAAATTCCGGGCCGCCCCAGGAAACAGTGGCATCCATACCCATGGGAACGTATGTATTCAGAAAGCCATGATTAATGCGGGTCACGATCTGCAGATCAGACATCAGAGCACAGTAATAAAGGGTGGAGGATACCTGACAGATGCCACCGCCAATCGTGTTGATCGTCTGACTGCCGTAATAGGAGGCGGCGTATTTGTAACCCTTTTCACTGGTGCGTTCACCCAAAACCTTGTTGTAGTTAAAGGTCTCACCGGGAGCAAGGATTACGCCGTTGACTGCTTGGCATGCCAAACGCAGGTTTGTATCCCGGTTTGTGCTGCTGGAGGATTTGGCAGTGTATGTAGCCAGCAGGTCTCGGTACAACAGGGAATCCAACGCCTCTTGCGTGGTGCCGGGAGCTACACAATAATAAGGAATGGAGATTGATTGCCCATATTCTGCAGATGCAAGCAGGGTTTTTGCATTATCCAAATTGAAGTAGTATCCATAGGAATGGGCGGTTGCCTGATTTGTTTGGGGGTCTAAAACAGAATCTACTGGCTCTGAATAGGTATCTTTATAAATTGCGTCCAGATCCACAGTGTCTGGTTCGGTGCATGCACATTCGCCATACACGCGAAAGCTGTTTTGGTTATATGCAGTTAAAACCTGATTGAAGAGTTTTTCCAAATCCAAATCATATCCCGGTGTACCCAGAGTAATGACCAGTGTTTGATCCTGACCCTCTATACCCACTATCTTATATACAGGCTGTGTCAGTTGGGAACTGTAGCGAGAGGCCAGCTTTTTTAGCTCGCCACGGATTGCTTCCTTGTTCAGCTTCAGACATGGAAGAATATCTATACGGATATTGCCGGACATAGCTTGAAGCTGCTGCGTGGCATTTTGAACAGTGGAACCGCTGCGGCCGCAAGCGTAGGCCAATGCTACTGCAGCTTCCACATCCAGAGAAGCACCAGTAAGACCGGGATTGAGGGATATGCTGTGTTCCAGTACATGTACCACCATAGATTTCTGGGTATAGGTGCTGGAGGTGGCCTTGCGGACGGCTTGGACCGCTTCCGCTCTGGTCATGCCGCCTACGTCGACACCTGCCACGATCACATTATCCATAATGGTTTGGCTGGACAGGTCTTTACCCAAATACAAATATCCAAGGGTTAGACCGGTGATCAGAACCACGACCGTTGTAAGGATTGCAGCAATAAAAATAAAACGTTTGCCGGATTTTTTTTGGTACTTTCCGACTGGTTTTTTATGAGGTTGATTTGGCTGCGTATTTTTTAATTGTGCTTGGTCAGCAGGCTTCGTAATCTTAGCCATGAAAACATCTCCTTATAAGAGAGTTGAAAATTTATACCATTATAACATTTAAAATGAAAATTAAGACTTGCGGTTAAATACTACGGCAATTTTGATACCGGTCAATTAATACTTTGGCTTGACGCAGGCTGTCCGCACCGCTTGCTAATTTCAGGCGCAGAGTAGGCTCTTTAGCGGTGGCAACAAATTGGACCCTTGCTTTATAATCAGGTTCAGAGCATAAGGCACTGACTGCCTCAAAATCCAAATTGGTCAGGGTAAACAGAATATCACCGGCCTTTTGGTGGATGTCGCAAATTCCAGCCTTGCGCGCGTTGGCACGAAGCAGAGCAATTTCCACCAGATTCAGTACGCCTTTAGGTGGTTCGCCATATCGGTCCACAATTTCATCCAACAGGTCATCCGCATCCTCCTGTGAGCGGATGGCAGCCATTCGGCGATACAGGTCCATACGTTCCTCGCCTCGGGAAACATAATCCTGATCCACGTTGGCAGTTACATTCAGGTCGGCAGTACAGTCGGGCTCTTTGGGCTTTTCACCCCGCTCTTCCAGAACAGCCTCATCCAGCAGTTTCAAATACATATCATAGCCAACAGACATCATGTGCCCGGATTGCTCGGCACCCAACAGATTGCCGGCGCCACGGATCTCCAGATCCCGCATGGCAATTTTAAAGCCGGATCCGAATTCCGCAAAATCCCGGATGGCAGACAAGCGCTTTTCTGCTATCTCCGTCAGTGCTTTATCCGGGCGATAGGTGAAGTAGGCGTAAGCATGGCGGGTGGATCGGCCAACACGTCCCCGAAGTTGGTGAAGCTGGCTTAAACCAAAATGATCCGCATTTTCAATAATTAGTGTGTTGGCGTTGGGAATATCCAATCCGGTTTCAATAATTGTGGTGCAGACCAGTACTTGTATATCACCGTCAGCCATGGCATGCATGACTTCACCCAATTCGTCTTCCCCCATTTTGCCGTGTGCGACTGCTACGCTCAGACCGGGTATGCGGCGCTTTAAAGCAGATGCGCATTGCTCAATGGTTTCTACACGGTTATGCAGATAATAAACCTGGCCGCCGCGCTCAATTTCACGACGGATGGCATCGTCAAGAATCGGATTGCAGTGCTCCATCACGTAGGTCTGAACCGGGTAACGGTCCGCGGGAGGCTCTTCAATTGTGGACATATCCCGGATGCCGGATAGAGCCATGTTCAGAGTGCGGGGGATGGGTGTGGCTGACAGAGTCAATACATCGACGCCTGTGGAGATTTCCTTCAGACGCTCCTTGTGACTGACACCAAAGCGCTGTTCTTCATCCACGATCAGCAAACCCAGATCTTTAAATTCTACGCTTTTTTGCAGCAGCTTGTGAGTGCCAATGAGCAGGTCTACCTGACCGGCACGTAAATTCTGCAGGGTACGCTTCTGTTGGGATGGAGTGCGGAAGCGGCTGAGCACATCAATATTTACTGGGAAACCCCGAAAACGGGCCACAGCGGTCTGATAATGCTGCTGAGCAAGAACAGTGGTTGGTACCAGGATCGCTACCTGTTTGCCATCCATCACAGCTTTCATCACAGCACGCAGGGCTACCTCGGTTTTGCCAAAACCTACATCACCGCACAGAAGTCGATCCATGGGAGTAGGGGATTCCATATCGCCCTTAATTTCGGCAATACAGCGGAGCTGGTCATCTGTCTCTGGGTAGGGGAAATTATCTTCAAATTCTTTTTGCCAAGGAGAGTCAGCGGCAAAGGCAAATCCCTCTTGTCGCTTTCGAGCCGCGTATAATTGGATCAGCTCACCGGCCATATCCTTAGCGGCTTTTCGGGCTTTGGCTTTTGTTTTTTGCCAGGCATCTGTACCGATCTTATTCAGACGCACATTTGCTTCCTCACTGCCACCGCCAATATACTTGCTGACCATGTCCAATTGTGTGGCGGGAACGAACAGCGTATCGCTGCCTTGATAAGCAATTTTTACATAGTCCTTGACAGCACCATCTACCTTAATCTGCTCCATAGCTACAAAGCGACCGATACCGTAGTTTTCATGAACCACAAGATCGCCAGGGGTAAGATCAGTAAAGGAATTTAGCTTTTGCCTATTAGTGGCAGATTTTTTTGCTTTTCGGCGGGGGTGACCTTTGACAATCAACTGGCCTTCAGTGAGAACTGCTAGCTTGGAATTGGGATATTCCATGCCATGAGGAAGTGTGCCCTCAGTCAGTAAAATCTGGCCCGGTTTGGGCATGGAGGTCAATGGAACACATAAAAACGCGGATAGGCCCCTGCTGCTTAACATTTCCTGTAAAAGCTCCGCGCGGCGGCGGGTACCGCAGAGTACCAGGCTGGAAAATCCCATTTTTTGATAATGCGACAAGTCACTTGCGGCTGTGTCCAGATTGCCGCCGTAGCTGGGAAGCTGTTTAGCAGCCATCGGCAGCAGTGCTTCGGGGGGATTCTCCTCTGGATAGGAGGTGCCGCTGAAGGAATCCAGATACAGCACACACCGCCCGTGCAATGTCTGGCAGAAATCTTCCCACTGGCATACATAATCACACAACTCGCCGGCGACCAGTCCGCTTTGCAAAATGCTATCCAACTGCAGACCGATTTCCTCATCCCGTGTTCGAGAGGCACGGTGTAGGTTGCTTTGATCACAGAGGATTAGTAAGGCGTTTTTTGGAAGATAGGACATGGCAGTGGTATTCTCCTGATAGATCAGTGACATATAGCGATCCGAAGCGGGATTGTGTATACCGGTTTCGTACTTTTCCAAGTCTTTTTCCAAGGTCTTAATCAACGACTCGTTAGGTGTTTTTCTGCGTATTTGGCGGGCTATTAAATTACGAAGATCAGTACACAGGCCGTTTATTCCTTGCGGATGGAGCCTGGGTTGGGTCTCGCCTACTGGTAGAATCACTGCTTCATCCACATTTTCCGTGCGGCGTTGGGTATCCGGATCAAAATAGCCCATAGTATCCAACTCATCACCAAAAAACTCAGCACGGACAGGACGGTCAGCAGCAGGGGAAAACACGTCTAATATACCGCCGCGAACTGCGAACTGGCCAGGTCCTTCTACCATGCCGCACCGACTGTATCCGGCAGCACTGAGTTGTTCCAGGAGCATATCTATTTGATATTCCAGCCCGGTTTTCAAAGTAAAAGCAGCACGCATCAGAGTGTCAGGTGGCATAGTCCGCTGGCTCAGTGACTCCCAGGAAAATATCTGTAATTGTGTATTACCGTTTTTTAGATCGTAAAGCTGGCGCATGCGCTTCTGTTCCCAGCCGCGGGAAACGACAGCACTATCATACAACGTCAGCTCCCGGCTAGGCAAAATTGGAGCGCTTTCCCCAAGAAACGCTTTTATTTCTTCCTGCATCCGCTTGGCGGCTATATCATCCTGGCAGACCACTACGATTGGGCGTGAAATATGGCTATGAAGACCGGCGATCAGGTGGCTGCGGTTAATTTGCCCAAGACCTGTGACCGCGGCTGACCGGCCCTTTTCAATGCAATCCAGCAGAGTGGTGTATTCCGGGATCGTCCTCAGTACAGAAAGAAGTTTTTCCATTCGTTTACCTCACAATTGATTCCACGCAGTAACGCGGAAAGGGGAAGTAGCCCCCCTTTCCGTGGTATTTCGACAGTATTTTTTATGTCAGGGCTGCCAACCGTTAAAGCGGTTGGCGGCATATGCGACACTGTGGCTGATGATGCAAAGGGCAGCTTCACCGGCCTTTGACAGTGTGGGTGACAGGGCTTTCTCGTCTGCTGCACTGAAGGTGGATAGGACCCAATCAGCCAGATCCTGTTCGGGACAAGGCTTTGCGCCTACACCGATTTTAACACGAGGAAACGCCTGTGAGCCCAACTCCTTGATTATGGACTTGATGCCATTATGCCCGCCGGCAGAGCCCTCGGCGCGGATGCGCAGGCGTCCCGGTTCCAGGGAAATATCATCAAACATGACTATAATCCGCTGGGGTGGGATGTGGAAATAAGCGCTTAGCTGCAGTACACTTCGGCCGGATAAGTTCATAAAGGTTTGGGGCTTTAACAGCAGAAGCTTTTGCCCAGCATAAGTGGTCTGTCCGTATAAGCCTTGGAACTTGGACTTATCGATCTTGCAGGCCAGGGATTCAGCCAATGCATCAATGGCACGGAAACCTGCATTGTGCCGGGTCCGCTCATATTCTTTGCCCGGATTTCCCAGACCTACAATCAACCAGGCATCATTGTTCTTTCCAAACACAGCTTAAAACAGGTCAGCAATAGATGTGCCGCCGTGGATGTGAGAGATCGCCCGGGCAAAGATGGGGGCAACATCCAACTGTTTGATCTTATTACAGGGGCAGTTCTCCGCCAGAGGAATTGTATTATGAATGACAACCTCTTTTAGTGAACTGTTGGAGATCCGTTCAAAGGCGGGGCCAGACAAAACACCATGGGTTGCGCAGGCGTAGACTTCTTTAGCACCGCCTACTTCCACAAGAGCGTTGGCAGCGTTGCACAGGGAACCGGCGGTATCGATCATATCGTCATACAGGATGCAGGTTTTGCCCTTCACATCACCGATCACATTCATGACTTCGCACTCGTTAGCTTTCTGACGGCGCTTATCTACGATTGCCAGACCCATATGGACCTTGGCGGCAAATGCGCGAGCCCGTGCCACGGAGCCCACATCGGGAGACACTACCACAAATTCATCATGGTTAAACTTGTCTTCGGGGAACTTGTTCAGGTAGTATTCCACAAAGGTGGGGTTGCCGAGCAGGTGATCCACAGGAATATCAAAGAAACCCTGAATCTGTGCAGCGTGCAGGTCCATGGTCAATACCCGGTCTGCGCCGGCAGCAGTGATCATGTTGGCGACCAGCTTAGCAGAGATGGGATCACGGCTCTTTGCCTTGCGGTCCTGGCGGGCATAGCCAAAGTAGGGGATGACAGCGGTAATGCGGCCTGCGGAGGCACGGCGGCAGGCATCGATCATGACCAACAGTTCCATCAGATGGTCGTTCACAGGCTTACAGGTGGACTGGATCAGGAAAACATCACAGCCACGAACTGTTTCGTTCAAAGAGACGGATGCTTCTCCATCGGCAAAGGTTTTTACAATACCCTGTCCCATGGGGATACCTAATTCCTTACACACAGTCTGTGCAAATGTAGGGTTGGAATTGCCGCAGAAAACCTTGATATTATCTCCGTACGCAATCATCTTAAGAATACCTCGCTTTATTCTTTCTATACTGCCTGCAGTTATACCGCAAGCTATTGCAAAACCATTATACCATCATCTGCCAGTAAAATGCAACTCCGAACAAGTATAAATACCAACAAAAAATTTAGTATATGTTGAAAGTTCCTGTAACATTCCGACTATTCTGTGTTGTAAGAACCTTTTCTTACGTATCTCTACATTTTTAATGACAAATACTTTGCTTACCCATATGTTTTTTGCAAAATTTTAGAAAACCTGATTTTTCAGTATGGCTTTTTATAGTTAGTCTGATTTTGATTTAAAAATATCGGCAGGGAGTCACCACTCCCTGCCGAATCTATGTGTGGATTGCAGATTTTGTGTAATATGAGTATCAGTAAATTTTGATCCAAGCAAACATTTTTTGCTGTCCGAAGTTAACCGTTATACTATTGGTTCCCTGTGTAATTTCGACTTCAGCGCTCTTATACAGCAACTCCAGTTGCGCTTGTTTCATGTCCACGGGAAGGGTAAAGGTGTATGTATCCTCCTCTGCAGACTCCCGAAAAACCAGAAGATGGCCTGTCTTTTTGTCGCTGTTTCTGCAAAAGTATCCGGAAAAGCCCATGCCGTTGGGGGCTTCACCTACAGGTATCACACGGGAGAGGAATAGCTCCTTAGAATACTGTTTGTATACTTTGGAAATATTTGCTAACAGCTGTGCATCCTCATCCAACAAGTGGGTCATTTCCATCCACATGAGCGGATTTGCCGGTATCACTGTTGCAAACAGATAATCAATACGGTACTGTGCAGGTGCAAAGGGAAGTCCCTGATACTTATCTGTGTTTCTGCGATTGTTCAGCAATTCCATCTGCAGACGTCTTGAAGGGAGAACTGATGCTAGATTCCACAGATTCTTAAAGGTATTATGAGGAAAATAGTTTACGAAATCCGTATATCGGTTTTCTACAAATAACGTTCCGAACCACGGCATATACAGATATCCAAAGCGGTCTTCGGCGGTAACATCCAGATTAAACCGTATATCACCTTTGGTGCGTTTGGTCAATTCCTCCATCAGGTAAATAAAACGCATCTCACACAGCTTATTCCGAATCTTGATGCCATCCAACTTGAAATAACGGATACCGTACTTCGAGTACAGCCGCATCAACGTTTCGACATCTTTTTCAACATTGACAAAGTCCTCTGATGAATCAGGACTGAACCAAAGACCGATCTCAATTCCATATTTTCTTGCTTGTTGGATAACAGGCTCCAGGCCGTTGGGGAAACGCTCTGGGTTGATTTGCCAGAAATCACTGTCGTCCTTATAATAGCCTTCCCAAACGCCACCTGCCTTGCGCAGAGAGTTTGCCGTAATGCCCTTCTGCCAACCGTCATCTATCTGAAGGATGTCCACACCCAGCTGATGTGCCCGATCCAGTTCTTTGAGAATAAACTGTTCGCAAACTGCCATGTCCTGGCTTCGGTCACCCCAAGTGTTGGACATGATAAACAGATCGTCCCGGGGATCGCCTACAGAAAGTGCTGAGCTGTATTGCCACAGCTGTTCAAAGATATCTGTAGTTTTGGCTACACCGACTGCTGATGCATAACATGGGACTCTTCCCGCGGGCAGTGCGGAATAATCCACACCTGAACCCATCAGAGAAGCATAGGCTGTACCTGAGAAAATAAGATCTTTATTCCGACGATTAAGGGCAGAGCTTTCAGTAGGGGAATGTTTGATAATCATCAGTGAATCACCCATGGGATAGTCACTGATATGAAAAATATTGCCATCTCGCTCAAGCCGACCGTTTTTAAACATATATACAGGTGTTTTCTGCCGCTCTACAAGTGCGTCATTATTGTCTGTTTTATCGTACAGCTTGAATGTTTCGACTTCCAGATGCGCTTGACAAAGGGGGATACAGTCCAGTGTATCTGCGTCACAGAATACATCTTCAGTAGCCATACTGGTGTATTGATTTTCAATACCCGAGCAATTCGGATCCTTGGAGGCTGTTTCTTGAATGATAGATTCTCCTGTTTTCATAACGAAGCTCTGGCTGTAAACAAACGGAATTTCGGGGAAAATCATATATTCGTACCAGACCGTTCCCTGCATACCGGTCAACTCAAGCACAGCTTTCAAATGCGGCCGTATTCCCAAAGGTGTCTCGTTTACTACGGTCTCAAATTGAACAGAAGGAGACTCCTCTGCACCCAGCACTGGGCAACGCTGCAAAAGCCGTTTTTTCCCTGTCCATTCCTTGCCACTTGTCCGTTCTGTTATTTTTTCTGTGCAGATAAAACTTCCGATCAGCCGAATCTGCTTTTCAATACGGTTATTACCCAGACGAAGAATTCCTGTTGTCTCATCAAAACAAGCAAAACAGTCTTTAAGCATTGCTTTACTCCTCCTAAATCTCAATTAAAAGCTCCATGGACTTTATGATGCTTTTATACCAGTTGTTTTAAAGCCCACCTCACAATTTATATAAAAATTTTATCATAAATGTGAGAGGATTGCAATAGTAAAAGTTACAATAAGACGGGGTATAAAACAAGCCGCTTCGGATATCGGCGGTAGGGCGACACTTTTGCACAGTATATACTGTTATGACGTATAGTTTAATTGTGTAGCGGTAGTATTTCGCCTATTCAAGATGATGGTGCAGTCATTGTACTGATGAAACGTCAGGCAACAATAACGCAGACCACGGTGAAGTCCGGCCGGAGCAAATTAACCCGGGGGAAGGGAGATGATCAGAACCGGAGGCGTGAATATAATCAGTGCCTATCCTACGACAGAAATACTAGCAGACTGGGTTTTGTCAGCTAAAAGTCAAGGAAGTATAAATAAGTTGTGAATTTTTGTTTGCTATGCCAAAAAAATAAAAATGAGGCGATTTGCGCTTGAAGATAGATGGACAATTCTGTATAATACTAAAAGATGTATCACATAACGATGCAATTATACAATGAGGTGGGTATCCTATGGAGAAACGTGTGGATGATCTGAGATGGAGAATGCGTGGCTACCGGGTCATGTTACTTTTGCTTATTCCCGTGTTTTATTTTTCTGCGCTTCTATTTATGGGAAAAAAAGCAAGACAGGATAAATATATTAAATTAGGACTCTTTTTTGGCGCTGTTAGCTTGGGCAGCTTTATAATTGGTGTGATGGGCGTGGCTTTTCGCCCGCTGTTTTATGTGCTGGTTCTGCAGTTGGGCTGTTGGACCATGTGTATCATGCAAACATTGCGTATACGTCAGCAATACCTGCAGTATCTGGCATGGGAGCAGGAGGATCAGGCAGAACGCCGCGATCCCATGGTATTTCAAAAGAAATGGAGGCTCATTAATAGCTTTTGGTGCTTATGGGACTGTATTCCGCTTCTGGGAGGATTGGCTACATACTTTATGGGCCGCAGGATGGGAAATAAGCTCCTGAAATGGATAGGATTAGGCTCTATAGCAGTGGTTCTCTCTCTTTTTGTGTACTTCAGTGTGATCGTGCAAATTAGCAAGTTGATGATTGCAATCATCATGATTGTGGCGTATGCAAGTATATGCGTCCATCCGTTGCTGGCAGGCTTTTATTTTGAAGAGTATTTAGATGCCACAGCAGAAATGTGGAATTCGGATTTTGAGGAGCACCCGCGAATGAATGAAACCTCCTGGCGCGTGAAGAACAGTTTGTGGCAGATCATCACTTTCGTGCCTTATCTAAGTTCCTTGGGCTTGTTTTTTGTTGGAATCCATCGGGAGAGTGGCAAGGTGCTGCTTGGAGCATCGCTGCTTTGTATTGCGGAAATGGCCTGTATGGCCGGCCCGACGATACTATTAGAGAATGAAGCACTGAAAGCATGGCCTCTTGTGGAAGGTATGGCATATACACTTGGTGTTTTGTGGCTTTTTGTATATGGGCTAATGATTTTTTACGGTGCGTCAATCCGTTGGGATATGCTTCGTGCCCGGGCAAAGGCGCTGAGTGTTGCGGATGATAACGAATAGAATTATTTAAAGAAAACTGCTGAACCGGTCCCATTGGGACCGGTTCAGGCGTTTGTATAGGAAATGCCGATTCATCAATTAGTTCTGATGAGAAACGTGTTACATAATTCAGAAAGTTTTGCAATACTGTCACGCAGGAGACCTGTGCGCTTCGAGTAAGTGTTGACAAGCTGGTTGATGAATACAACTAACAGAAGAGTTTGTGAGTATTCTTAAGTGGAAACAAACTATTGGCAACATTTTCCGCTTCATTTTTTGCCTCTGACAGCATATACTGTTAGGAACGCGAAAAACAGAAAGGAGGCTGTGCCATGAGAGAAACCAATGATCCCTATGCAGATTTGGAAGACCTAATTTTCGATGAGGATGCGGGACGTCCCAGCGAAAGATGATAACAGCCAGGCATTTTGCCTGGTTATCTTTTTATAGAACAAAGCATAATTTCAAGAATGATAGTTAGGGATACCCATGAAGGGGTTATACTTTACAGATAACTGGGTGTGCTGCAAATGCAACACACCCAATTATGATGTTACCCATTTATTTTTCTGTCAGTAAGATGGCACCGTTATTTTCACTGCGGCTCAGATAGCGCATTACGGTCCCAGTGTTGGTGTTGTAAGTCAGGCGAATGACATTTGCTGTGTCACTGAACAGGGTTTGTACCATGACGGCGTCTCCGGGGCTCAACGTGTGTGAAAACAGAGCAGTATAGGTTGCTGTAAACGCAGTCTCCCCAGCGTCCCGGGCTCCGACCTGTATCTGTACATCCCATACAAGACCGTCTGTGTATAGAAATACCATTTCACCGTCCAGATCGATGATTGCCTCTGCAATTTGGGTAAAGTCATCCGGGTCAATCTCATCAAACCTGCTGACTTGCACAGTACTGTCTGTTGTATGACGCTCAGCAGGGAAGTAGCCATTATACAGCAGTCCAGTCAGCTTTTCGTAGGGGATCTCAGCCACAATCACGCCGGAAGCATATCCGGCAATTTCATATGGTGCAAAATAGAAGCACAGGCCGGTTTGCGTGAAATACCAATCCTGGTCCTGACTCTCATCTCTTTGAAAGCGTTGACGGACGGCTGTTTCGTATCCTTCATATAAATATTTGCTTTCCTTCATTTCTGCCAGTGCCTCCAGAGTAAGCCGGCAGAAGTCTTCTGTGGAAGCCTGGACAGACATAATACTTCCAAGGGTCAATACATCTCCGGTAACAAGATCGTAGTTGGCAGATACGCATACACGTTCCGGATGGGATGTGCCGCTGTAGATCACGTTACTACCAAATAAACTCAGAACACCCTGATCCATGCGGGTGGGGCTATAGGTAATACTGTACAGGTAAGGCACCCAGCTTGCGGAGGCGGAATATGCTGCCTTTGCGGAAGCGAGTGTTGCATCAGCGGCACTGCGTGTACTATCTATCCGTCCCAGATAATCAATGATAACCTTATCAGCCACATCCGGATCCGGCAATGTGAGCATGATATTCTGATGGGTATATGTGAAAATTACAATGCCATCCTCAGCGGTGACAGCTTCAGATTTTGCAGATACAGCAACAGCGTACATTGGCTCCTGCTCAGGTATGTGGCTGATAGTGCCGGCATGATCTCCGGTGGAGACGGTAGAATTATCGGTCGTCCCACTGTTGGATGGTCTTCCGCACCCTGCGAGCATAAACATAAGCACTATAAGCAGACAAATTAGTTTTTTCATTTAAGGACCTCCTTTGATAATGAGGTTACACTTGCGTATAATAGGAAGAAGCAATCTTATTATATCACGGATTTTGCCTTCTAGCAATGATGTAGTGTTTTTTGCTGCTGTAATCGTGTCGGTGTCCGCATAATTGCAATGCCTGCACAATATAATGTTTTTTGGCGGTTGCCAAACCTTGACAAATAGGTTGCTCTGATGGTAAAATATCTGCAAGTAAATATCGCTGTGAACGGAAAGAGTAACAGTGCCAATCCTGCAGAGAGTCTGGGTCATCGGCTGTAAGCCTGGGCGGTGTAGGTGCTGCGAACGTGCGTCCGGGAGTGAAAGTCTTTTGAGTGAAAAATGAGAGTGGAACCGCGAGTTTATATGACCCGCCTCTTGTGCTATTGCGCAGGAGGCGTTTGTTTATATTTACAAAGCTATCACTAATTATTTTTTGGAGGAATCATATATGTATCTTTATAATTCATTATCCCATAAAAAGGAACTGTTTACGCCCAATTCGCCGGATGTTGTGAAGATGTACACCTGTGGCCCGACGGTCTATCACTATGCCCATATCGGCAACCTGCGGACTTACATTATGGAAGATGTGCTGGAGAAGTCCTTGCGGTATATGGGCTATAATGTTCTGCGTGTTATGAATATTACTGATGTGGGCCACCTGGCTTCCGATGCGGATACCGGTGAGGATAAAATGCTTAAAGGTGCCAAACGGGAAAATAAGTCTGTGATGGAGATTGCCCAATACTATACGGATGCGTTCTTTAAGGATTGTGAAAAGCTGAACATTAAGAAGCCTGAGATCATCCAGCCTGCTACGGGCTGTATTGCTGAGTTTATTAAGATCGTTGAGGGCCTGCTGGATAAGGGATTTGCTTATGTGGCCGGCGGCAATGTGTATTTTGACACCTCCAAGTTGGATAAATACTATGTGTTTAATGACCATGATGAGGAGGACTTGGCTATTGGTGTCCGTGAGGGCGTAGAGGAAGATGTTAACAAGCGTAATAAGAACGACTTTGTACTTTGGTTTACCAAGAGTAAGTTTGAAGACCAGGCTTTGAAATGGGATTCTCCCTGGGGCGTGGGCTATCCCGGCTGGCATATTGAGTGCTCCGGTATCTCCATGAAGTATCTGGGTGAGGATCTGGATATTCATGCAGGTGGTATTGACAATGCGTTCCCACACCATACCAATGAGATCGCCCAGTCGGAAAGCTACCTGGGGCATAAGTGGTGCAATTACTGGTTCCATGTCCACCATTTGAACACAGACACCGGCAAAATGAGCAAGTCAAAGGGCGAATTTTTAACGGTTAGCTTGTTGGAGAGCAAGGGTTATGACCCTATGGCCTATCGATTATTCTGCCTGCAGAGCCATTATCGCCGGAATCTGGTGTTCTCGTGGGAGAATCTGGATAATGCGGTTGCTGCCTATGAGAAGCTGGTTAGTAAGATTGCGGCGCTGAAAAATGAGGGATCCGTAGATCAGCTGGCCTTTGATCAGTTGAAGGAGCGGTTTGTTGGCGCACTCAATGGAGACCTGAATACGTCTCTGGCGGTTACCGCTGTATATGATGTGTTGAAGGCAAAATGCAATGATGCTACCAAGCTGGCTGCGTTGGCTGATTTTGACCGGGTGCTGAGCCTGAATCTGCTACAGGCAGCGGATTCCCTGCTGAAAAAGGTGGCTGAAGAGGCGGCAGCATCAGCCGATCCGGAGATTGATGCTTTGGTGGAAGCTCGGACTGCGGCTAAGAAAGCGAAAAATTATGCCGAAGCGGACCGGATCCGGGATGAATTGAAGGCCAGAGGTGTTGAAATTATTGATACACCCCAGGGGACGAAGTGGAGAAAAGTATGAAACTGCTGATACTTGACGGTAACAGTGTTATTAATAGGGCGTTTTATGGGGTGCGGTTGCTGACAACCCGGAGTGGTCAGTTCACCAATGCTATTTTTGGTTTTTTGAACATTCTTGATCGGATCGAGAAGGAAGAGCAACCGGAAGCGGTGTGTGTTGCTTTTGATCTGCATGGACCAACCTTTCGCCATGAGAAGTATGATGGCTATAAAGCTACCCGCCATGGCATGCCGGAGGAATTGGCCCAGCAGATGCCGGTAATGAAGCAGGTTTTAAGAGCTATGAACATTCCCATTTATGAGTGTCAGGGCTGGGAAGCAGACGATGTGATCGGCACTGTAGGCAGGATCTGCGGAGAAAATGACTGGGAATGTGTAATTGTTACGGGAGATCGGGATAGCTTGCAGCTCATTGATTCCCATGTACGTGTGAAACTGGTGATCTCCAAGCCCGGTCAAACCAATGCGACGCTCTATGATTCGGAGAAGTTCCGGGAGGAATATGGATTTGAGCCGCCCCAAATGGTGGATTTGAAAGCGCTCATGGGGGATTCCTCTGATAACATTCCCGGTGTTGCAGGGGTTGGCCCTAAAACTGCGTCTGAGCTGCTTTTAAAGTTTGGTTCTCTGAACGGAGTCTATGAAAATATACAGGATCATTCCATCCGCCCCAAGCTTCGCGAGAAATTGGAATCAGGTAAAGAAAGTGCGTACCTTTCTTATGACCTGGCGACGATTCGTACCAATGCGCCAATTGATTTTACGCCCATGGATGCCATTATTCAACCCTATAACCGGGCTGAGCTGTATAAGCTTTTTACACAATTGGAATTTGTGCGTCTGATCGATAAATATGGTCTTCGTGGTGTTGCGGAGGAACTGCCAAAACCGGAGAGAAAGACGGAAACGCTGCCTAAAGCAACGGAAATTCCTTCCTGTTGTAATTGTTATACACTGTATATTGCGCCGGATGGCAGTGTGGGTGTGGCATGGCAGGAGGGTGTTTGCGCGGTTACGCCGCTGGAAGCGGAGTGCCTGATGCCGTTGCTGATGAATAGTGACGGCGGTGTTTGTCATGATTTGAAGGCAACACTCCATGCGCTGGATGAAATAGGGCTTCCTCATGGCCGGTTTGTATTCGATACTGCATTGGCTGCTTATGATTTAAATCCCTCCCAGTCTGATTATGCTGTATCCAAGCTTGCTACCAATTATTTGGGAAGCAGTGCTGAGGATGGGGATGCTGCAGCCTGTGCGGAAGCGCTTTGGCATATGAAACCGATTCTGGAAGCGGAATTGGAAAAACAAGGGATGGCTCAATTATACACGCAGATGGAATTTCCCTTATGCGCTGTGCTTTACCGAATGGAGAAAGCGGGCGTGGCGATTGATAAAGCGCAGTTGGAGCAATTTGGTGCGATGCTCGCCGAGCGAATTGCTGCCTGTGAAGAACTGATCTTCTCCTATTCCGGTGCTCCCTTTAACATTAATTCTACCAAGCAGTTAGGTGAGTTGCTGTTTGAGAAGCTAGGCTTGCCACCTGTTAAGAAAACCAAGACTGGCTACTCTACCAATGCGGATGTGCTGGAAAAATTAAAAGGAAAGCACCACATTATTCCGGCTATCATGGATTATCGGATGCTGACCAAGCTGAAATCTACCTATGCGGACGGGCTGATCAAGGTGGTTGGTGATGATGGGCGGATTCATACCACATTTCAGAATTTAGTGACTGCCACAGGCCGGCTCTCTTCCGCTGAACCGAACCTGCAAAATATTCCAGTTCGAACGGATTTGGGTGCAGAGATTCGGAAAATGTTTATTCCAAGGCCAGGATGTGTGCTTGTTGATGCGGACTACAGTCAGATTGAATTGCGGGTTCTTGCGCATATTGCAGACGATGCGGTAATGCAGCAGGCTTTCCGCAGCGGTATGGATATCCACACAGTAACGGCCTCTCAGGTGTTTGGAGTAGAGCCTGCTCAGGTAACGCCCCTGCAGCGGCGGCATGCAAAGGCAGTCAACTTCGGTATTGTTTACGGTATTTCTGAATTTTCCCTTTCTGAGGATATCGGTGTCAGCCGGTATGAGGCTAAGGCGTATATTGAGAATTACCTGAATAATTATCACGGTGTGCGTGCATATATGAAGCGAGTGGTGGAGGAAGCGAGACAGCAGGGCTATACCCAGACTATGTATGGTCGACGCCGATATATTCCGGACTTGAAAAGCAGTAATTATAATATGCGACAAGGCGCGGAACGAATTGCGTTGAACACGCCTATTCAGGGAACAGCAGCGGATATCATTAAGCTGGCTATGATTCGGGTAGATAGTGCCCTTCATGACGCGTTTCCGCAGGCACAGATGATCCTGCAGGTTCATGATGAATTGATCATAGAGTGCCCGGAGGAGTTTGCACCCCAGGTCGCAGAGTTGGTAAGTAAGGAAATGGAGCAGGTCGCGGCCCTGAGTGTTCCGCTTTTAGCAGAAGCGAAGTGGGGCAGTAGTTGGTATGAGGCGAAGTGATGGAATATATTTTAATGGATGAAAGCCATATTGAAGCCATTGCCGGTTTGGAACAACAATGTTTTTCAGACCCGTGGAGTATCAGGTCTATTTCATCTGAACTGGAAAACCCCCTGTCACTTTGGATTGTGGCAATGGATGGATCTGTTCTGGCCGGTTATGTGGGGTCCCAGTCTGTGATGGGGTGGGCGGATATGATGAATCTGGCAGTTTTACCGGAATATCGCGGTAAGGGTGTGGGCGCATCCCTGGTGCTGGAGCTGATCAGACGACTGCAGGAAAAACAGGTGTCTTGCCTGACACTGGAGGTACGTATCTCCAATGAACCTGCCATCCGACTGTATGAAAAATTGGGCTTTACGGAAGTAGGGCGAAGACCCGCATACTATCACAATCCAAAAGAGGATGCGCTGATCTTGAGAAAGGAGTGGGTGGTTTGAATATTTTAGCAGTGGAGTCGTCTTGTGATGAAACCGCAGTTGCAATTGTCAGGGATGGCAGGCATATTCTAACGGACTGCATAGCTTCTCAGGTGGAGCTGCACCGGATTTACGGCGGTGTTGTACCGGAGATTGCTTCTCGTAAGCACATTGAAGCTATTTATGGCTTGGCAAATCAAGCCTTAGAGCAGACTGGTTTGACAAGAGATGAAATTGATGCGGTTGCAGTGACATATGCACCAGGCTTAATCGGCGCGGTATTGGTAGGTGTTAATTTTGCCAAAGCAGCTGCATTGGCAATGCAGAAGCCGCTGATCCCAGTTCACCATATACGGGGACACATCGCTGCAAACTATCTGGTGTATCCGGAGTTGAAGCCACCGTTTCTGTGTCTGGTTGTATCCGGCGGACACACCTTGATCGTTGATGTGGAAGATTATACTAAGATGGAAATTTTGGGCACAACGCTGGATGATGCGGCAGGGGAGTGCTTTGATAAGGTTGCGCGTGTTTTGGGGATGCCTTATCCCGGCGGTGCGGCATTGGATAAGGCTGCTATGCTTGGAGATGAGGCAAAGTACAATTTGCCCCGTTCAAAACCGGGCCAGAATCCCTATGACATGAGTTTTTCTGGCCTGAAAACAGCTGCCCTTAATCTAATCCACCACGCCCAACAGGTAGGGGAGGAATTGGATGTGAACAGCTTATGTGCTGCTTTTTCTTCCGCGGTGTCAGACACTCTCGTGCCTCGGGTGATGATGGCGCTGGAGCAGACCGGGCGGCGCAAGCTGGCTGTGGCTGGCGGTGTTGCTGCCAATTCCCGTATCCGAGCGGATGTACTTTCTGCGGCCAGGAAGCTGGGAGCAGAGGTTTATATGCCGCCACTGTCACTATGTGGCGACAATGCTGCTATGATCGGTGCACAAGGCTACTATGAGTATCTTGCTGGAAATGTGGCGGATATGCACCTGAATGCTTACGCTACCAAATCTATACTGGGTGAAACGTTATGATTAAAAACTGCAGGATTTTAATTATAATCCTGCGGTTTTTGCGTTTGGGCATATAGAAAATCAGTCGATGTAGTTTCAATTGCAACAAAACTGCAAAAAAAGATAAGAATACGGAAAGTTGCTTAATTTTCCGAAATACTATTAATGCGAGGGAATAATAAGGGATCGCCTGTGGGAAGCTCTGTGGAGAATGTGTATAACTTGTATAAAATTTTACAAATACAAACAATCTGAAATTAAGACTTCCGGAAAATAATGAAGGAAAAATGCGAGAAAATTTATTTTCGGCATGGAGAAAATACTGATTAATTAAAAAAAACAGACTGCTTTATTAAAATAGTATATCAGATACCAATAAGAGGAGTTTTGGAAATGTTTGTAATTGCTAATTCGATGAAGGAATTGGACTTTCGTCAATTGTGCTACGTATATGCACAAAGCAATTCCGAGCGAGGTGTGCGTGATTATCCGAGACATTCAGTTGGAGAGCAAATTATATTTGCTGAGCAGGACTTCTATCGGGATTTGCAGTACTTTCTGCTAGAAGAAAGAGCTTTTTATGCAATTTGGGCACCGGAAGGAAACTATGTTTCAGCTTTGCGAATGGAGCCGTACTTGGAGGGGTTTCTGTTAGGGAGCTTGGAGACTGCTCTTTCTGCCAGAAGAAACGGATATGCGCGAGACTTGATCAACGCTGTGCTTTCTTACATGTCCAAACAGGGGGATAAGACTGTTTATTCTCATGTGAATAAGAAGAATTACGCTTCTCTTGCTGTACACTTGAAATGCGGTTTTACAATATGGCTGAATCATGCCAATTATGTGGATGGTTCAATTTCGCGGAATGCGTATACTCTAAAATACGAATAACAGAATTGGTAGACCATGCTGGTTATATAGGGATTGCACACGCAATAGGGATTCTCGCTTTACATAGTTATTCATTTGGCGATCTTTAACATTTATTAGTCATATAATGCAAATCGCACCCACTTTCATTGAAGTGGGTGCGACAATTTTATACAGAAAACGGATTGATGGTAGACTGGAAAGAAAGTCAGCTATTCGTGGCTGCTTAGAATTAGGCGTATTTTTCTTTTAAGTACCGGATTGCCTGTTGGTAACCGTCAAGACCCTGGCCTTTAATGGTTTTCTCGCAAGCAAGGCCAACGTAGGAGACCTGACGAAAGGCCTCTCTGGAATCCACATCGGAAATGTGGACTTCTACAGCAGGAATCGCCACGGATTTGAGGGCATCCAGAATAGCTACAGAAGTATGTGTGTAGGCAGCAGGATTGATCACGATGCCGTCAATATTACCATAGGCAGATTGGATCTTGTCTACCAGATCTCCTTCATGATTAGATTGGTATTGCTCAATTTGAATATTGTACACCCTTGCCCAGCCTTCCAGTAGGTCAAGTAAATCAGCAAAAGTTTGCTTGCCGTATATGCTTGGCTCCCGAACACCCAGCATGTTCAAATTTGGGCCATTAATGACCAATATTTTCATCGTGGATCCTCCATTGTCAAAATGAAATTGACAGTTTCTTCAGGTAGACTGTTGTTAGCAACGGCACAGTCAGCAAAGCGCTCGTACATGGGTTTACGGATCTGGTACATATCCCCCAGATTGCCAGCCTGTGACAAAGGCCTGCCGTCTATTGGCAATTTCTGAATGTCACGCTGTAGCCAGATAATACGGCCATTCTGGTGTAGCAGGGGATAGTTTTCTTCTTTAGTAACACAGCCGCCACCGGTAGCAATTACCAAACCGGACTCCTTACCTAACTGTGAAAGGACCTTTGTTTCCCACGCCCGGAAGCCGGCCTCACCGGATTCAGCAAAAATTTCCGGAATCGGTTTTCCTGTTTGCTCGGTAATAACCCTATCAGCATCCACAAAGGATTTCCCCAGCTGTTTTGCCAGCATACTTCCGATTGTGGATTTTCCGCTGCCTGGCATGCCGATCAGAACGATATTCTCCATCTGATGACGCAGCCGGTTATAAACATATCCAATTAATTCGTCATCAATAGTATGCCTGGTAAACCATTCTGCGCTCTCCTTGGCTTGGGCTACTAACATCCAAAGACCATTCTCCGTGATTAGCCCTCGCATTTGGGCATCCAAAAGAAGCTTTGTACGTGCAGGGTTATAAACCAAATCCAGAACGCCCTCAAGCTTTGGAAATTTTGCCAGGTCTAAAGGACTGACACCTGTGTTGGGATACATGCCAACTGGCGTTGTGTTTACGATAACGGAAGCGTCAGCATGACGATCCAGATTGGTATAGTTATCCTCACCGCAACGGGAGATCACAACGACATGAGCACCAAGTTCTTGCAGGACGGCCACAGCGGTGACAGAGGCGCCTCCGCTGCCCAGTACAAGCACCTTTTTTTCAGCAATTGAAAGACGGCTTTTTTTTACCATAGAAAGAAAGCCGAAATAGTCTGTGTTATGGCCGACCAGACTACCGTCAGCTCGACGGACTATGGTGTTTACAGCGCCCATGCGCTCGGCACAGTCCGACAATTCAGCGCAGTAAGGGATCACGTCCTTTTTGTAGGGGATTGTTACATTTAGGCCGGTAAAATCACCGTTTTTTAAAAAGACTTCTAATTCTTCCGGCCGCTTTTCATATAAGGTATAGGGATAATCTCCCAGATAGCTATGGATCTGGGGAGAATAGCTGTGCCCCAATTTTTTGCCTAACAATCCACAACGCATCAAACCACCTCGGTGTAGCTTCCTAAATACTTAAATTCCTCGCAAAGATCATCCAGCTCACACATGAGCTGTACAAATTCCTCGGAGTAGATGGAGGTCTCCAGATCGAAGTAGAACATAAATTCAAAATCCCGGTCAGGGATAGGGCGGGACTCCAGTTTGATTACATTAATCCCTAGCACATACATTCTGGCCAGGACTTTGTACAGTGCTCCAGGTTTGTGGGACAGTACCATCATAATACTGGTCTTATCAGAACCAGGGTAGATTTCCAGATTCTTACTAATGCAGATGAAACGGGTTCGGTTATTACCCTTATCCTGAACGGAGTCTGCAAGGCTTTTTAAACCGTACAGTTCCTCGCAAGCATGGCTGGACAGGGCAGCTACATCTAATCGGCCGGACTGTGCTACCATGTTGGCTGCAACAGCAGTATTCTCCACTGTAGTAACCTTGACCTTGGGGTGGTTTTGCAGGAAATCGGCACACTGGTTAATGGCTTGCTCGTGGGAGTAGATTTCTTTAATATCTGAAAACTTAGCACCGGGATTTGCCAAGAGGTTATGATCTACCTTAAGGCGGAAGGTCCGTACAATGGAGAAATTATGCCGGATCATCAGGTCATATACTTTTTTGACAGAGCCGGCTGTGGAGTTTTCTATGGGTAGGATGCCATATTGACACAGGCCTTGCTCAATGGCATTGAACACGCCGTCAAAATTCTTGAAGTACATGATGAACGGGGATTTAAATATTCTTTCGCAAGCAATCTGCGAATAAGCACCCTCAACACCCTGACAGGCTACCATAGGTGCCTGCGGGAAGAGTTTAGGCGTATTGTCAATGGAATGGGTGATTTGCTGATATAGGGGTGTTGTTTCAGCATTGCGCTTGCTCTGATAACTGCGGCTAAGCTCGAAAAGCATGGAATAGAGCACACGGGTATAGTTTGCCATGTCTGCACCGGCCTTTTGCGCGACATCCTGCAGGATTTCCCGTTCGCGGGCAGGAACGTAAATGGGCATATTATGGGCCTTCTTATAATCAGCTACCTGTGCGGATAGCCCCATACGTTTGACAAAAAGCTGCACAAGTTGGTCATCCACCGTGTCAATTTGGTTTCTGAGGTCTTTAATATCCATGATAATCCTCCTAATCAACCCTGTGTAAGGACTGTATCAAAAACTGCGATAGCAGCTGCGGCTTCCACCACCGGAACTGCCCGGGGCGCAATGCAGGGGTCGTGGCGGCCCTTAACCTCCAGTGATACCGTTTCCAACTTGCTAAAGGAAGCACTTTGCTGCACCTTGGAAATGGAAGGTGTTGGCTTGATAGCCACCTGAAAATACAGAGGCATACCGGTTGTGATACCGCCCAAAATACCGCCGGCATAATTTGTCAATGGACGGACTATGCCGTTTTCCACAGTATATGCATCATTGTGCTGGCTGCCCCGTAAATAGGCCGCAGAGTAGCCTGCGCCAAATTCCACCGCTTTCACTGCGGGGATACCATAGACGATCTGAGCAATGCGGCTTTCCATACCGCCGAACATGGGATCACCCAAACCTGCAGGCAAGCCGGTTATGGCACATTCCACAATACCACCTACGCTATCACCCTCTGCCAGGGCCTTTGCGATGACTTCTCTCATTTTGGAGCCGGCAACTTCCGAAATGACGGGAAAGTCTTCACGTACCTGGTCCAGTTGGGGATTTAAGGGGTCAAAACCGTCGTCAGTAACACCCTCGACACAAACCAGATGAGCTCCGATACGGATTCCTTTGGCTTCCAGCCACTGTTTGCACAGACCACCGGCAATACATAAAGGCGCAGTCAGTCTTCCTGAAAAGTGTCCACCGCCGGCCACATCCTGATAGCCGCCGTATTTAATCTGAGCAGTATAATCTGCATGGCCGGGTCTGGGGCAATCTTTTAAATTGGAGTAATCCCTGGATCGGGTATTGGTGTTGTGTATAATCGCCGCAATGGGAGCACCGCAGGTGTAACCATCTGAGATACCAGACAAAAATTCCGGTTTGTCTTCTTCATGGCGAGGGGTAGAGTAGTCATTTTGGCCGGGAGCTCTGCGGTTCAAAAAGGCCTGCAGCTTTTGAGTATCTACCGGAAGGCCCGCGGGAATACCATCAAGGGCCATGCCAATAGCAGGGCCGTGGGATTGTCCAAATATGGAGAGTTTGAGCCTCTCACCGTATGTACTGCTCATAATTACCTCCTAATCTGCGGTATTCATCCCAAAAGGCGGGATAAGATTTTGCTACACAATGGGCATTCAGAATTGTAACAGGTCCACTTGCTACTGTTGCTGCGATGGCTGCCGACATGGCAATGCGGTGATCGTTGAACGAATCCACGATGCCGCCGCAAAATTTTCCGGGGTATACGGTCAGCGTTTCGTTCGTTGCTTCCGCATGAATACCCAATGCTTCTAGCATGGAAATAACAGATGCGACCCGGTCGGATTCTTTTAAACGGAGTCGCTGAATCTGCGTAAATACAGCTCCGTGCTTAGCGGCTGCTACTACGCAAAGAATCGGTACAAGATCAGGGGTATCTGATGCCGAGAGGATGACTTGGTTTGACATTGTATCCAAAATGGATGCTATGGCCCGGTCACCTTGTGCAGAATTCAGATCCAGGCCCTCAATGTTGATGTGGCTTCCCAGTGCTTTCGCAGCAAGGAAAAAGGCACCATTGCTCCAATCACCTTCTACGGAATATTTTTTTGGAGATCGCGAGGGGAAGGAACCTGTGACAAGATTTTCAGATGTTGCTACACCAAATATGGTTAATGCCTGTCGGGTCATATCAATATAAGGTTTGGATTCCAGCGTTCCGGTTACAGTTAGTCGACACTGGCCGGGGATCAGAGCCATGGCAAACAGAAGCCCGGTAATGAATTGGCTGGAAACACCACCATCAATTGTGTATTTGCCTGCTTTTAACTGGCCGGTGCAGCGGATAGTATCAGAGGTGGGGCGGGTCAGTGTGCATCCCATCCGAATCATCTCTTCCCAGAGGGGTGAAAGGGGGCGCTGTGACAACCTGCCCGCCAATTGGAAGGTGGCATCCACACCAAGCGCGCCGACGATCGGCAGCATAAAACGCAGAGTAGAGCCGCTTTCACGGCAATTTAAGACTGCCTTTTGAGGAAAATGAGATGCGGGATTGACTACATAGCCATCATTTGTACGGCGAATAGATGTACCCAAAGACCGCAGACAATCGGCTGTAGCTTCAATATCCTGATTTGTTTGGGGACAGATCAAAACGGTTTCGCTGTCAGAAAAAGCAGCGCAGATCAAAAGCCGGTGGGCCTGCGATTTGGATGGAATGGCCTGGATCGTGCCACAAAGTCTACCCGGATGAATTGTAATATCCATTATAAACCTGCCTCGATAAAGGATTGTAGTTGGGATACAGGCATAGGCCGGATTATACAGCAGCCGATTGCCTCGGGGATGATGAGATTTACAAAGCTGCCGGAACGCTTTTTATCGGATAGGGCGGAGGTGTATAGCTGCTCAGAGGAAAAAGAAGCTGCAGTAGGAAGAGAAAACTTTTCTAAAATGGATAGGATCTGTTTGTATATGTCTGCATCACAAATCCCAAAAATACAGCCAGCTTTTGCTACGATAGCCATGCCAATGGCTACAGCCTTCCCATGAGAAATGGTGAAATTGCTCTGAGCCTCAATTCCATGCCCAATTGTATGGCCCAGGTTTAACTTTTGCCGGGCACCGGTGTCAAATTCATCTTCCATGACAACGTTACGCTTCAGTTCTACACAGCGTGCAATTACCATTTCCTGGTCGAAATTTAATCCGTACAGTGAAAGATGCGCAAAGAGCGCTGTGTCATACAATACGCCGTATTTAATCACCTCTGCACAGCCGTCCCGAAAGGTTTCTGTTGGAAGGCTGCTTAGAGTATCAGTATCGCAAAGCACCAGACTGGGCTGATAAAATGTACCTACCAGGTTTTTGCCTGCAGGCAGATCAATTGCTGTTTTACCGCCCACAGAGGAATCCACCATTGCCAACAGGGTAGTGGGAACTTGGATGTAGGAGATACCTCTTAGAAAAGTAGCCGCAGCAAAGCCTGTCACGTCACCAACAACTCCGCCGCCCAGTGCGATAATCACATCGGAGCGAGTCAGTTTGTGGTTAGCCAGAAAATTTACAATATGCAGATAAGTATTTGCGTTCTTACTTGCTTCGCCAGCAGGGAAACAGTAGTGTACAGTTTCAAAGCCGGAAGAAAGCAGACTGGTTTCTACGGCAGCACCGTATAGAGGCCAAACGTTGCTATCGCTGATAATGGCAGCCTTGCCCGGTTTCTTTAAGGCAGCCGCATGCATACCAAGCTGTGATAGCAGACCTCTGCCAATCAAAACCTGATATTCTTTGGATGCACTGACGATAATGGTCTTCATCCGTCAACCTCCTCCTTACGTTTGCGGCCCTCATCCAGAAGGGAGATCAGCCACGCTTCGTCCTGACGTTCAATTGCCTCACGATATGCTTCCAGTGCGCAGATATATTGATCCAGCTCCTGTAGTACATTGTTGCGGTTAGATAAAAACAGTTCTGCCCACATCTGTGGGTTCAGCCAGGCCACACGTGTCAGGTCCTTGTAGCTACCGGCAGAAAAACCCTTGTGACTAAGCGCGGTGGGTGATTTAATAAATGCGTTACTGACAATATGGGGCAGCTGGGAGGTGAAAGCAATCATTTTATCATGATCTTCCGCTGTTGTTACAGAGAAGGATCCAAATCGACAGGGGGCAAGGGCATTTTTTACCTGTTCCAGCAGTTCCGGATCGTCGTATCGGGGCGGAACCAGAACCATGGGTGCTCCTTGAAATAGATTGGAACGGCTGTATTTGAAACCAGAATGGTGGGAACCAGCCATAGGATGCCCCCCGACAAAGGTAAATCCATATTTTTCTGCAACAGGAAAACAGCGATTGCAGACTTCCTTCTTAATTCCGCAGCAGTCAATAACAAGAGCATTAGGGGAAATAAAACTACCGTTTTCTTCTAGCCATGTGGCAGAGCCACTGGAATAGATGGAAAGTAGGATTAAATCGCAGGAACCAATGGTGCTCCGGTCCAATACTCCATTACAGACACCAGCCAGTTGTGCGAAAGCCAGCATGTTTTCATCTTTCTCGCAGGCCAGAACAGTGTGTTCGGCTTTGGTGTAGGCGCGTGCTAAGGAACCGCCAATCAGACCAAGGCCTAAAATGCCGACGATCATAAAATCGCCTCCCGGACCTTCTGTACACAGACATTCAGTTCAGCGAACTGGGGAGGTGTTAGGGATTGGGCACCGTCACACAGGGCACAGGCAGGATTATTATGGACTTCTACCATGATGCCGTCAGTACCTGCAGCTGCAGCAGCAACGGCCATGGAGGGGACCAAGGCGGCCTTTCCTGTGGCGTGGCTGGGGTCAACAACCACAGGCAGATGGGTCAATTCGTGAAGAACAGGTACTGCGGATAGATCCAGCGTATTGCGGGTATAGGTTTCGTATGTACGGATACCACGCTCACACAAAATAATATTTTCATTACCTTCACTCATGATGTATTCCGCACTCATCAGCAGTTCCTGCAGAGTATTGGCAAGGCCACGTTTCAGAAGAATTGGTTTGTTAGTTTTACCGAGTTCCTGCAGAAGGTCAAAGTTCTGCATATTTCGGGCACCTACCTGAATGATGTCTACATCATTAAACAGATCCAAAGTGCGTATGTTCATAATTTCTGTAATGATTGGCAAACCAGTGACCTTCTTGGCCTCCAGCAGCAACCGGATGCCTTCATTCTTCATACCTTGGAAAGCATAAGGAGAGGTGCGGGGTTTAAATGCACCGCCACGAAGAATATTTGCACCTGCGGCCTTCACCGCCTCAGCAACTTCAATAATCTGTGCCTCGCTTTCCACGGAACAGGGACCGGCAATCATGGCAAAATTACCACCGCCGATTTTGGTATTGCCTACAGTAATGACCGTGTCATTGGGATGAAACTTCCGATTGACCTGCTTAAAAGGTTCGGAGACCCGCTTTACAGTTTCTACAATCTCCAGGCTGCTAAGCAGTTCAATATCCACGCGACTGGTATCTCCAACAAGACCCAGAATGGTAACTTCTTTTCCTTCGGAAACATGTACATCCAGATTCATGTGCTTTAACCAGTTTACCAGATGGGCCGTTTGTTCCAGAGTAGTACCGCTTTTTAATACAGCAATCATAACAACATCTCCTAAAACAATAGCGCCGCACAGATGCGATCCTGTGCGGCGCGTTAATTACACGGTTAGCTTAAAATCATTGCAGCACAAATCGCTATTACTTTTTGCTCATGAAAAAGTAATAGTAGCTGAAGTAAAACTGTGCAACAAAGTTAGCCATGATCATAATGGACTCCTAAATTAAAAGCTTATATACACTATAGCACCATATTACAATTTTTGCAAGAGGTTTTTTACTTTTTTAAATGATACCTTAAGACATGGGAAACGAAACAGGCAGCCGTTTCATTGGCTGCCTGTTGAGGAGATATATTATGCAATGACTGTAAAATCCTGTTCTGCTGCCAGAGCGCCGTTAAAGTACACACTGATGGTGTAGCTTCCGGCTGCGCTGGGCAGGCTGGGGATGTCTAACTCGCAGTAGTATTTGTTCCACATATCACTCCAGCGATAGGTTTGCAAACTGCTGCTTACCGGATTGCCATCAGCGTCTCGAATGATGTACAAAATATCAATATCGGTTTCGGATGTTCCGTAGGATGTATTGAGTTTAACCAGGAAGGATGCCTTTTGACCAACGGTAAAGGTGGTCGTATAATCAGTGTCCTTCAGATCCTTGTAGGTCCAATCTTTTTTGGCAGGGGTTTTGCACATACTAAATATGAGGTCTTCTCTGCTAACATTTAAGCCGCCAAAGGTCCCACTGAAGTTCGGGGGGACTGGCACTACACACAACAGAGGTTCACTCAAAAAGGGAACGCCGTCAGGAGATTGTAATGTAAAGATATAGGTACTACCGGGGAGAACAGGAGAGAGCTTGGCGGAATTTTCTTTGCAGATTACGGACCATACGCCGGGGGTGCCTTCAATGGCATACTGGAGAATCCAACCTTCCTTCGGGACATCTTGACTGGTGTTCCAGCTTAGCATAAGGGTCTGATAGTCGGATGTGCCTGCTTTAAAGTCCGTGGCAGTAACGGAATTGGCTGGTACGTAGACCCGCTGACTGACACTCATGCCGCCAGCGGTTACTTCAATGGTAAAGCTGTCTCTGTGGTCAAGATTTTCAAAAACTGCAGAAGTTTCTGTGGTAATGATTGTCTCGTTGTAACCATTGCTGTTATAGCATCGAATTGTCCAGTTCTCCACGACCGTATCATCCGGTGCGGACCAGTTCACGGTCAGTTTCCGGTCCATACAACCAATGACTCTTAAATTCTGAGCATAGACTAGCTTGCTGGCGGTATAAGTGATTTGTTCCGTGCCGGTAAGGTACAGTTCTGTGTCCGGAACCAGCGTAAAGGTGTATTCTTTACCCATGGTAAGGCCGCCCAATGTGACTGTGTGAGAGGGGAAGGTGGCAGAGCGCTCTTCCTCACCTTCCGCAGTATAAACTACTTTCCATTGATTGGCGTCCTGGCCGTCTACAGTAAAGCTTAGAATTACACTGCCATCCTCAGAGCCGGTTATGGCGCTGAACTGGACGATTGTAGTTTGAACAGGTGTAGAATAGGCGGTGGAAGTCTGGCCGATTAGCTTGTGGAAGCCCTCAATCTGAACGTAAACATTGTATCCAGTATTAGGTATCAAATTTTCAAATACTGCCTTTCCGTCAGATACCGGGGCAACAATTTGTGTGCCGTAGGCGTTAGAGCAGACAACGGACAGCTTACCTTCATTGATCGTGCTGGATACATAAACGGTAAGACCATCCTCATGGCCTTCAACTGTCACAGATTCAATAGACTGCAGATAGAAATTGGTATAATAATAGAAACCACCAGCCAGCAGGGCAAGAATGAAGAGCATAGCCAAGCTAATGGTAAGCCAAAGTCTGGAGGATTTCTTTTTGGCAGGCTTAGTGTCTTGGGTATTACATGCGCTTTCGGTGTTTGAAATATCAGTTTCTTCAACTTCATTCGGGGCATCGGGAGTGTTTGTCTCCAATGTAGTTTCTGTTTTTTCAGGGACTGTTTCCGCAGAGTCATTGGATGTTATGAGAAGGGGCTCCGGAATGGGAATTTCCACAGGATCAGGTGCTACCACCGGATCGGGTACAGGGTGAGAAACCAGTTCATCTGCCTGGGATAAAATCTGAGAGACTTCATCGGAAACCTCATCGTATGGGATATGAGCGTCGTCCTGACCGGGGGCAGTTTCATCATTGACAAGCTCGGATAGGAAAGTCAGGTTTCCGTCATTATCCTCTTTATAGATGAGTTCCTCGCTGGTGGGCACATCATCAGTCTGGTTTTCTCCATCAAGGGTAACGGGCTCTGTGTTTTTGACTGCTTCTTCCGGTGAAGCAGCTTCTGTAGGTATTTCCACAGAGGAAGCTTCCAAGTCGGAAGAAACAATATCTTCCGGATTTGGCTCAGTGTCGATCTCTGTTTCCGGTTCCACTGTGACAGGCGGGGGAACAATGGGCATGTCATTGGCGCCATTTCGCTGCATATAACTGACTAACGCCTGCCCCATCTGGATGGGATCCTGCCAGCGGTCCTTAGGATCGGGCGCGCAGGCCTTCAGTATGATTTCTGCCATTTCATAATCTGCGTACATGGGCGGATTAAGTCCCTCTGCAGGTGCAGATTCACCAATGAAGGGCAGTGCGCCGTTGTTGTAAGCCTGATACAGGATTAGACCCGCCGCATAGACATCCATGGTTGGATTTAGCGATGAAAATGCATCAGAAATCTCCGGTGCTGTATATGCACTGCGGTACTTCTCCGGCAATGAGGCATATTTCAGAGAATCCAGTCTGACAAAGCCAATGTCACCGATCCGATATTCCTGCTCTTCAGTCACGAATACATTGCTGGGCTTCAAATCAACATAGAGATAACCTGAGCGCCGACATACAGCCAACGCTGCACAAAGGTCCAGACCCAAATTGATCGCACCCAGATGCGTCATGGGATTTCGGCTGAAGTGACGGTCAAGGGCCCGCTTATAGGTGCTCAGCAGGTAAACCTCATATCCGGTTTCGTTTTCCATAGGGACAATTTGAAGATTCTCGTAAGGAAGAAAGCCTTCCAATTGGGAAAGATGCGAGAGAATTTGGACTTCCTCATTGACTCCGTCAGCAAGCTCCTTGAAATATGTGAGTGCAGATGCTTCATCTGGATATGCTCCGGTTAGCAGCAGTGCGTCCAGCTGAGTCTGCGAAGCTGGGATCGAAATGATTTTTACTATGTATTTGTCCTCTGAATCTTTTTTCATGGCAGGACAGCAGCGAACACCATGATGGTCACTGATAGGGTCACCCATAGCAAAATGATCGAGCATTGGCGAAATCAGTTTTGGTTCTGTCATGCAAATCGCCTCCTTTTTACATACACTGTATATCATAAATTAAAATTTAAAAAAAAGCAACAGGTTTATGGTTGTTTTATTCATCAGGAAATGCTATAATTATCTAGAAAATGCGGCGCAGTCCCTATGCGCCGGACAGGAGGTTCCATATGAGTAAAATTATTTGTGACGTTTGTGGCACATCTTATCCGGAAACAGCAGCGCAATGCCCGATCTGCGGCTGTGTGCGTCCCGGAGAGACCCGGAGCGTTATGGGTGATAAAGGTGAAGGGAATGGCGGTTATACCTATGTAAAGGGTGGTCGTTTTTCTAAATCCAACGTTCGCAAACGAAATCGGTCCGTTGGCTATGAGACGATTCCTGCACAAGCCCCTATGAATGATGATTCAGAAAAAAAGGAAAATAAGGGTTTAATTATTACTGCCATTGTTTTGCTGCTGGCGATTATCGCCGTGGTAATCTATATTGCTGTTCAATTCTTCCTGCCCGGCAGCAGCGGGAATGATGATACTACTGCCGGAACTGATCCTAAGCAGCCCAGCACAACAGAATCTACAGTCCTTACAGTACCCTGTGAGAAGCTAAGTCTGGATGTTACTATGATTACTTTCGATAAGCAGGATGTAGCCCGGATGATTTACGCTACTGCTGAGCCTTCCAATACCACAGACGAAATAGTGTTTAAATCCAGTGATGAAACGGTTGTTACTGTCAATGAAAAAGGAAAAGTGATCCCTGTTGGTCCCGGTCGGGCAATAATCACAGTGATTTGCGGCGATGTAAAGACAGAATGTGCTGTTGAATGTAATTTTGAACTTCCTACGGAGAGTACCCCGCCTACAGATCCCACTGAGGGAGAAACAGAACCGAAAGAGGAATTCCGTTTAAATCGCTCTGACATTACCTTTGCGAATAAGGGTGATAGCTGGATGCTGTATAGCGGCAGTCTTGGATTGACGCAAATCACCTGGACCTCTGATGATGAATCCATTGCTACTATTAAAAACGGCAAGGTAGTGGCCGTGGGCGGTGGTACTACAACCGTTCATGCTGAATATGACGGTCAGACAGTCAGCTGTATTATTCGCTGTGCCTTCTCTGATAGCACAACGCCAACTACTGGTGGCAGCAACGGCAATGTGACGGAGGACGGCGGTACAGGAACTAGCAGTATGTACCATTTAAAAAACACGGTTGGCGGAGGAACTGATGAAGTTTCCATCCCAGTAAATTATAGCTTCTCTATGCAGCTTGTAGACGCGAATGGAAATGTTATGAATGATGCAATATGGACGGTCGGGAATCCTTCAGTTTGCAGCGTTTTGAACGGCAAAGTCACCGGCGTTGGAGCCGGTAATACAACGGTGACAGTATCTTTTAACGGAGAAACCCATTCCTTTATTGTTCGTGTCAATTAAGTAAAAGCAAAAGCGGCGGCATCCTATTCGGGTGCTGCCGCTATTTTGCTTATTCGTCATCAACGATACCGATGCGTCTCCTGCGAAACAGCAGACTGATGCACCAAAGACCGGCAAGGCCGATGATTGCATAGATAATGCGGCTGAATACAGCATCCTGACCGCCGAAGATCCAAGCTACCAGGTCAAATTGAAAAATGCCGACCAGTCCCCAGTTGAGTGAGCCGATAATAGAAAGGATCAATGCCAAAGTGTCCATATTTCCACCTCCATATAATCTGGCTGCATGCATGGAAGCAGTTTTCAAGAATTGATACCTGCGTCCGCTGCGGCCTTTGCTGGATGTAACTATCATGCCCATAGATCAACAATTTATGCAAATTATTGAGAACGTTTTAAGTACTGTCATTAGTTTATCGTTGCAAAACCAGGCATAGTTCGCTATAATAAACAATGGATATACAGCTGGTTTCTTAACAATCCAGCTATACGACACAGAGAATTACCGGAAGGAAGTAAAATAATGGTTACTTTATACGAAGGAGCCTTTGCAAAGGTAAACCTGACGCTGGATGTATTGGGGAAACGGGCGGACGGTTATCATAACCTGAAAAGTGTCATGCAGACAATTTCGATTCGCGATGATATTGAGATTGATCTGGACACCGGAAAGCCCTGGTCCTTACTATGCACTAAGGAGGGGATTCCCACAGATGAACGTAATCTGGCGTGGAAAGCGGCAAGGGTGTATTTGGATGCAATTGGCAAGGAACCCAACGGCCTGCAAATCCGTATAACGAAGCGGATTCCCTCTGAGGCAGGCTTGGGCGGAGGAAGCGCAGATGCGGGTGCGGTCCTGCGGGCGCTGAACAAACATTATGGGGAACCATTGTCGATCCTGGCGTTGGCAGAACTAGGCAGCATGGTTGGCAGCGATGTTCCGTTCTGCACCCTTTGCGGAACAGCTATGGTTGAGGGCAGGGGAGAACGCTTGCGTAAGCTGCCAGATTTGCCGGACTGCTGTTTTGTGGTGTGTAAACCGCCTTTCTCATCGTCCACACCGGAACTATATCGGAAGCTGGATGAATCCGTCATTGCCAAACGACCGAACCATCAGGCAATGGAAAGCGCGCTGCTGGCTGGCGATCTTGGTGGAATTGCTGAGAATATTTGGAATGTATTTGATCCTGTAGTGACGCAGGAGCATTTGGAGCTGAACTACATTAAGTCTATTTTCAACAGCTACGGTTCTGTTGCGCAGCAGATGACCGGCTCTGGATCGGCTGTTTTTGGGATCGTACCGAATTTTGAGTTAGCAGCTGTAATCTGTAATATGCTGAAGGATAACTATCCGGAGGTTTATATTGCCAAGCCTGTATAATTTTGGAAAATACCGTCCATACTGGAGTTATTTCAGTAAGGACGGTGTTTTTTATGAAAAAGCTGATGAAATGGGTAATTATACCGGTGCTGCTACTTACGATTTTGGGATTTGCAGAGCTGGCTTCGGATAAAATGTGCTTACATGATAATTTGATCCGTTTACATGTAGTTGCAAATTCGGACTCTGCAGAAGATCAGGCCCTTAAATTGCAGGTGAGAGATGCGATTGTTGACCGATTAGAACCGGCAATGCAGATCGTAGCAGATAAAGACCAGGCTTATGCGTACATTCTGCAGAATTTAAAGGAACTGGAGACTGTCGCAAACCAAGTGCTGCAGGAGCAGGGATCATTGGATCGGGCAACAGTTACATTGACCCAGGAGGAATTTAGTGTTCGGCATTATGACACTTTTTCTTTGCCATCAGGTATGTATAATTCCCTGCGCATTGAGATTGGAGAAGGATCCGGTCAGAATTGGTGGTGTGTTGTTTTCCCATCGCTGTGCCTGCCTGCTACTGTTGGTGATTTTCAGGATACGGCTGTATCAGCTGGTTTTCAAGAAGACCTAAGTAAAACACTGACAAGAGAATCTGGATATGAGATTCGCTTTTTTCTTCTGGGTTGTCTCGGCTGGTTGGAAAATTTCTTTCATAAAGGGTAATTTTTGCTCTGTTATTTAGCGGTTTTTTGTGCTATTATTTAATAAATTGGTGAATGGGGGCATGAGAATGCTGACATTGCTTTTGGGCACGGATTGGATTGCCAACCGTGACGCGGTTTTGAAAATGATTGCACAGGATGTTTCAGAAGAAAAGGGCGGACGTATTCTGATTGTTCCGGAATTGATCAGCCATGATACAGAGCGGCGGCTCTGCGCTGCGGCAGGGGATACTGCCAGCCGTTTTGCAGAGGTATTGTCGTTTACTCGACTTGCAGGCAGAGTATTCGATGCGGCTGGACATGGTGCACAGGTTTGTCTGGATAATGGAGGAAGAGTCGTGGCAATGGCTGCCGCTGCACGACAGATGCACAGCAGATTAAAGGCGTATGCCTCTGTTGAGACACGACCTGAATTCCTTATAGGTCTTGTAGATGCTGTGGATGAATTTAAACGATGTTGTATAACTTATCAGGATCTTTTACGTGCAGCCAAGGAAACAGAGGGTAGTCTGGCACAGAAACTGGAAGAACTATCGTTATTGTTGGAAAGTTATGATGCGCTATGCCAACGGGGCAAGCGGGATCCAAGAGACCAGATGGTTTGGCTTTTAGAACAGTTAGAAGACAGTGATTTTGCGCAGCAGCATGTATTCTACATAGATGGGTTTCCCGATTTTACCCGTCAGCACGCGGCGATTTTAGAACACCTGATTATTAATGCACAGCAGGTAGTTATCAGCATGAACTGTGATGCACTTGGTTCTGAGCTGCCCGGCTTCGAAAGGGCAGGTGCTACGGCCACAGAGTTGATCCGCTATGCCAAAACTGCGGGTGTTCCAGTACAAATTAAGAAAATTCCTTCCCGCAATGTTCCGGTGCAGGGTGTACGGGAACACCTTTTTGGGGGGAAAACAGAAGTTCAAGGCCACCTTGCTCAGCGCCTTCGAGTGTATCAAACAGACACGGTATATGGAGAATGTCTTGCTGCAGCAGAGCAGATCATGACGCTGGTGCGTGGGGGCGCCCGTTACCGCGATATTAGCGTGGTTTGCACGGATATGGGAATCTATCGCAATACAGTGCGCATGGTATTTGGACGTTGCAAGATCCCTGTATATCTATCCGGTACGGAAGATATTTTGGACCGTTCGGCAATTACCACTGTGCTTGCGGCAATGGATGCAGCACTGGGTGGCTTCGAACAGCGGGAGGTAATCCGCTATCTGAAATCCATGCTTTCTCCACTGGAATCGGAGATCTGTGACCGGTTGGAAAATTATGCTATACTGTGGAACATTAGTGGCAGCCGCTGGCTGAAGGAATGGACCAACCATCCGGAGGGACTGGGTGAAGAATGGTCAGAGGCATCCCGACAAGAGTTGGCAGAATTGAATACTGCCCGATCTACGTCGCTGGAACCGCTGGCAGAACTGTATCAGAATTTTCGCGATGCAAAGAATGTGAAACAGCAGGTACATGCGCTCTATCGATTCTTGGATCGGATCCGATTGGCGGAACGGCTTGCTCAACTTGCAGATAGTCTGGATGCAGCAGGAGATAATGCCAATGCCCAGATTTTGAATCAGCTTTGGGAGATCCTTTTGACAGCGTTGGAGCAGATGTATGATACTCTGGGAGAGACAGCCTGGGATCAAGAAACCTTTACAAGACTATTTAGGCTCCTGCTGAGTCAATATGACGTGGGTACCATCCCACCGGTGCTGGATTCTGTCATGGTTGGGCCAGTCAGCGCTATGCGATGTCAGCAGACAGAGCATCTGTTTGTGCTGGGAGCGCTGGAAGGGGCTTTGCCAGGCTACAGTGGAGCTGTCGGTGTTCTGACAGATCAGGAACGGGCAATACTGCGTCAAATGGGTGTGCCGCTGACCGGCGGTGCAATGGAAGGTCTGCAGGCAGCATTTTCAGAAATATACGGTGTGTTCTGCGGCGCACAGCAGACAGTTTGCATATCTTGCCCTGCTGGACAGCCATCTTTCATTTACCGACGCTTACGGGATATGGCTGGCGGAGAACAGCCGGTTGATATATCATTGGGTGCCGCTCGGGCGGACAGAACGGAGGCCGGTGCGTTTTTGGTCAGTTGGAATGATCAGGAAGCTGCTGCTGAACTGGGGCTTCTGGATACATACATGCAGATTAATAACCGCAGAAATCACCATTTTGGCACAGTGGAAGCGGTTAACATTCAAAAGCTTTATGGAGCCCGCCTAAACCTGTCCGCTTCTCAGGTAGATCGGTTGGCTGAATGTAGATTTTCTTACTTCATGAAGTATGGTCTGCGGGTAAAGGAACGTAAAAGCGCAAGCGTGGATCCTGCGGAATTTGGAACCTATGTGCATGCAGTGCTGGAACAGACCGGACGGGAGATTATGGAACTTGGGGGTTTTCGGCAGGTAACCATGGAAACAACACTGGAAATTGCCAGAAAACATTCTCACGCGTATGCACAGGCCCGTTTCAGCGAGCTGGACTCCGAGCGGCTTAGCTATCTGTTCCGTAGAAATGGTCAGGAACTGGAAATGGTAGTACAGGAACTGTGGCAGGAGCTGCAGGATTCCCGGTTTGTACCTGTAGACTTTGAGGTGGCCTTTGGGAGCGGTGGCTTGATGGATGCTATCTCCATTGCCGGACATCAAATGGATGCACAGCTCCGGGGATTTGTAGACCGGGTAGATGTGTGCCAGATAGATGGACGCATTTTCTTTCGGGTAGTAGATTATAAGACTGGTCAAAAGGATTTTGATTACTGTGATATTTTCAATGGGTTAGGGCTGCAAATGCTTCTTTATCTGTTCGCATTACAGGATGGAGGACTGCCTTTACTAGGAGATGCACCAGTCCCTGCAGGCGTCCAATACTTTCCTGCCAGAGCACCCATGGTATCGGCGGACGGAGTATTGACCCAGGAGGAAGCTGCAGCTGCCAGGGAAAAGGTCTGGAAGCGTAAAGGCTTACTGCTCCTGGATGAAGATGTGCTGAATGCTATGGAGCCGAATGAGAAGCCCAAACGGCTTAATTATACCAGAAGAAAAGATGGGAGCATTTGCGGAGATGTTGCGGATAGTGCGCAGTTTATGCTTCTGAAAGCATATGTATTTTGCTTACTGGGTAAAATGGTGGATCAAATTGCTTCAGGCTGTGTGGAGCCCAATCCTTACACACGGGGGACTAGCCATGATGCCTGTGCGTTTTGCCCCTATGGCGCGGTGTGTCATCAAGCATCTGTAGAGGGGCGTAGAAATTATAAGGCAATGTCCGCACAACAGTTTTGGGAAGAAATCGGAAAGGAGATGAAGAAGCGTGGCTGAAAAATTGACCACGGAGCAGCGACAGGCTGTTATAGACCGCGGCGGCAAGCTTCTTGTTTCCGCAGCGGCTGGTTCCGGAAAGACAAAAGTATTGGTAGAACGGCTGCTGGGCTATCTGACAGATCCCAGTGGCCCCGCTGACCTGAATAGCTTTCTGATTATCACATATACCAAGGCCGCGGCCGCAGAATTGCGGGGGAAGATTGGGACAAGGCTCTCGGAGAAGATTGCAGAAAATCCTGAAAACAGGCATTTGCAACAACAGATGCAGCGCCTGTGTCTGACAAAGATATCTACCGTCCATTCCTTTTGTGCGGATATTTTGCGGGAGTATGCGTATCAATTGGATATTCCGGCAGACTTTCGTGTGGCGGATGAAAGTGAGTGTCAGGAATTGCAAAAGCGGGTCATGGAGCGTATTTTGGATAGTGCCTATGAAAATGTGGGGCATAACCCGGACTTTAGAGCATTTATCGATACACAAGGCTTGGGTAGAGATGACCGGCAGATACCGCTAATTCTTTTGAAGGTATATCACAGTGCCAAATGTCATCTGGACCCCAATCAATGGCTATCCTGGTGTGAAAGCGCTTCAGATGTACGGGACTTGACGGATGCATCGCAGACGATTTGGGGAGCTTATTTGATAGAGGATCTACATCGGTATTTGGATCTGTATATGGACGCACTGAAGCGGTGCAGCTTGCGGGCTGCACAGACTGATGGGATGAAAAAAACTGCCGCACTGCTGGAAAAAACAGTTGCACAACTTCTCTGGCTACGTGAAAGTCGGACCTGGGATGAGGTAGTAGCCCGGAAAGAAATTGATTTTGGAAGGCTGGTTTTTCCTAAGAATTGCACGAACTTGGGTCTTGCTGAGCAGATCAAAGCAGTTCGCGGGGCCTGTAAAAAGGGTCTGGAGAAAAAGCTGCGTAGCTTTACTGATGGAAGTGAGCAGATACTGAGTGACTTGGAGAACACCTGTACTGCTGTACGCGGACTTATTACGCTGGTCAAACTGTTTGAAAAGGAATATGATAAGCTCAAGAAGAGCCGTCGGATTTTGGATTTTGCGGATTTGGAGCACAAGACTCTGGACCTGCTGCTGGGAAAACACCGCACAGGACCCACTGCTGTAGCAGGCGAAATCGGGGGACGATTTCGTGAGATTATGGTGGATGAGTATCAGGACTCCAATGGAGTACAGGACGCAATCTTCTCCGCATTGACCGCCCGTCGGCAGAATTGCTTTATGGTGGGGGATGTGAAACAATCCATCTATCAGTTTAGATTAGCAGATCCAGGGATATTCATTGAAAAGTATAATGCTTTTTTACCGGCAGATTTGGCATGCGTAGGCCAGGGGAGAAAGGTTCTCCTTAGCAGCAATTTCCGTTCTGGGTATGAAGTAATCCATGCTGTCAATGATGTATTCACGAACTGTATGTCGGCCCAGGTAGGCGGTCTGGACTATGGTGAGGAGGAAAAGCTAAAGGAAGGGATCCCCCATATTACGCTAAGTGAACGGGCGATTGAACTGTACGGTGTCCAGGTGCGTGAGGATACCTATGCTGAGGAGGCTGCTTTTACAGCAGAGCGGATTGCGCAGCTTCTGGATGGTACACATATGATTAGAAACGGTGATGTGCTCAGACCTATTGTGCCGGAGGATATCGTAATTTTGCTCCGTTCGCCCGGATCTGTTGGGGGAGAATTTTGTTATGCACTGGAGCAAAGAGGGATCCCCTGCATTACTGGAGGCAGCGTAGATTTGCTTCAGACAGAGGAAGTCAGTATACTCAGAGCCTTGCTGCAGGTTATCAACAATCCCCTTCACGATATACCGTTGGTTGCGGTGCTTATGAGCCGTGTGTTTGGATTCACAGCCAATGATATGACAGAACTTCGGTCCCATGATCGCCGCTGCAGCATTTACAGTGTGCTTCGCACATCTGAGAAGGCAAGTGAATTCTGTTCCATTCTGGAGCAGTTGCGCAGGGATGCAAAAATGTCTCATCTTCCACAGTTGTTGGAAAAGATTTTTTTGCTTACTAGAATTGACAGCATCTTCTCCGCGATGCCAGATGGAAAGGAACGTGTGGCGAACCTACAGGCTTTCTGCCAGCTGGTATCGGATTTTGATGCTAGGGGCACTAGAGGCCTAGGTCAGTTTTTGGAGCATTTGGAGGCAATACAGGAGCGTGGAGCAAGCCTTGCAGGTGAAGCGCAGCAGGCAGGCTGCGTGACAATCATGAGTATCCACAAGTCCAAGGGATTGGAGTTTCCTGTGGTATTTTTGTGCGGACTTTCCCGCAGTTTTAATCAGGAAAGCGTTCGGGATCAGGTGTTGTGTGACCGGGAACTTGGTCTGGGACTGAACTGTGTCGATACAATGCAGCGAATCCGCTACCCATCTATCGCCAAACGGGCTATTGCCGCAAAGATCCTGTCTGACAGCATTAGTGAAGAAATGCGTGTGCTGTATGTTGCCATGACGCGTGCCAGGGACCGGCTGATCATGTCCTATGCAGCAAGAAATCTGGAAGCAGAACTGCAGGATATTGCCTTGCGTATGGATTTGAGTGACAAAGCGTTGATGACAGGGGAAGTGGATTGCCCAGGAGCTTGGGTGCTGCAGACTGCTATGAAGAGGACGGAGGCCGGCGCGTTTTTTGATTTAGGCGGTCGACCGGATGTTGTCGGCTATAAGGAACCGCCCTGGGTAATTCAAGTGGTAGAAGCATCTGAAGCTGTCTGCACAGATATGGAAAGCCCTCATCGGCAGGAATCCCTGAGGCCGGAGGTAATTACAAGATTAAAGAACGACTTATCCTTTACCTATGCACATAGTGCGGCAATGCTGACGCCTTCCAAGCAGACAGCTACGCAATTAAAGGGCCGTATGAAGGATCAGGAGGCAGCCGAGAATACAGCACAGAAAACGCCACGAAGATTTCGGAAGCCCTCCTTTGTACAAGTACAGCATCAAGGTGTGGAGTATGGGAGTGTAATGCATGCTGTTATGCAGCACATCTGTTATGAAGCCTGTGATGATGTAGATGGGGTTCGGCGCGAAGTGATGCGTTTAGTCCGAAACCGCCTGATCTCCGAGGAACAGGCGAATATGGTGTCTTGCGATCAGATTGCGGCTTTTTTTGCCACAAAGTTGGGATATTTGCTGCGCAGCAGCCGGGATGTGTTCCGTGAGTTTAAGTTTTCCATTTTGAATGACGGATCCTATTATGTACCCGGTATGAAGGGGGAGAAGGTGCTGCTGCAGGGTGTTGTGGATTGTGCGCTCATGGAATCCGACGGAATCACAGTAATCGATTTCAAAACAGATTATGTAACAGAGGAAACGCTTCCTCAGGTGGCTGAGCGTTACCGTGTTCAGGTCATGGCTTATGCGGACGCATTAGAGCGCATTTATCGCAGACCGATAAAGTCTGCACTGCTATATTTTTTCCATATAAATCGGTTTGTTTCCATGCAATAACACAAGCTCCGCCGAAGGGGGAATTCTCCCTTCGGCGGAACAGTTTTTAGCGGCTGTTTCTGTTCTGATTCTGATTCTGATTCTGATTCTGATTCTGATTCTGGTTCTGGTTCTGATTCTGGTTCTGGTTCTGGTTCTGGTTGGTTTTGTTCTGGTTATTCATAATTAATTCCTCCATATTTCTTCTTTGCGGCGATACCGCTATCCTAGTTTACCCCGATTCCTAGGATTTATCCTTTGCCTTAAATATCAGACTTGCCAGAAGTCCTGCTGTAATGGCTGCTGTGATGCCGCCAGCAGTAGCCTTCAGCCCTCCGGTCAGTACGCCAAGAAATCCGTCTTCAGCAATTGCTTCTTTTACACCCTTTGCCAGATTATAGCCAAAGCCGGTCAACGGTACTGTAGCACCAGCACCAGAAAATTCAACAAGGGGCTCATAAACACCAATAGCACCCAGAAAAACACCGATCACAACATAGCTAACCAAAATTCGTGCCGGTGTCAGCTTAGTCTTATCGATCAGAAGCTGTCCAATGAGGCAAAATAAACCGCCAACAAAAAAAGCTTTTACGAAATCCATTATTTCTGTCCTCCCACAATTGAAACTGCATGGCATACTCCGGGGATCGGTAGTCCTTGCTGTGTGGAAGTAGGGGAGAGTAAGGCACCGGTTCCGCAAAACAGAATACGCTTTAGTTTTCCTGTCTTAAGCTTGTCCAATAAATAACCGCAAAGGGTGATGGCACTGCAGCCACAGCCGGAGCCACCTGCGTGCACATCCTGTTTAAGCACATCAAATACAAGAGTGCCGCAGTCTGCAAGTTTGCCACCCAGATTTAGACCTTCTCCCTGTGCCATAGACAGAAGCACTTCCTTACCAAGCAAACCAAGGTCACCAGTGACGATTAAATCATAATCTGAAGAATTGACTCCGAGATCCTGAAAA
Organism: Faecousia sp.; assembly: GCA_045577355.1. Classification (GTDB taxonomy): domain Bacteria; phylum Bacillota; class Clostridia; order Oscillospirales; family Oscillospiraceae; genus Faecousia. The sequence goes on from JAZNIG010000060.1 coordinate 60,688, forward strand.
TGTGCCTTGATGGTTGACAAAGCGGCAGGAGCCATTGCAGCACCCATGTTGTTAGCATCTTTAATGCCCAGATCTGTTACAGTGCCGATCGTGCAGGCGGTAATTTTGGGTCCAGTGCCGCTGCTGGATACAAGGGCTGCGCCAGAACCGGTGACAGTCCACTGAGCGGTAGGAGTGCGCTGTCCGCCATAACCCAGTGGGAAGCGGTACTGCCGCTCAGAAGAGGCGAAATGGGAAGAGGTCATGGCGACCACATTGTCAGAAAAACCACCGCCCACAGCCATGGATGCCATTAGAAGGCTTTCAGCCATGGTAGAGCAAGCTCCATACAGACCCAAATGGGGGATGCCGGCGTTTCTTAAAGTAAAGGAGGAACCGATGCACTGATTGAGTAAATCTCCCGAGAAGACCAAACCAAAGTCCTGCTGTCGCATGTTGGATTTCTTCGCAAGGGTTTTCAGTGCCAATGCCTGCATTTGCTTTTCTGCTTGCTCCCAGGTTTTTTGTCCAAAATAGGAATCTTTCTGTATTACATCAAAGCTATTACTGAGTGGACCTTCAGATTCTTTTTTTCCTGCAATGCTAGCCCAAGCAGTTATTACCGGTGGATTATCCAGAATAAAGCTTTGCTTGCCGCACTTCTTATTTGCCATTATTTCACCTTCTCATTTTTTTGCTAGTATGTGCAGGCGTAAATACATTATTACGTGAAAATAAAATCCCACTGTTCATGATGAACAATGGGATTTTGATTTAAATAGGAGGAACTGGGGTTGGTCTGGCAGGATCAAAAACAGTGTCCACATCGAACAGGTCTTCCAGCATTTCAGGGTCGTAGTACATTCGGTATCCGTCAAGGTTTCTGCGGCCGCCGCGAAAGTAGTTGTTTCCGAGCTGGCACCATGCTATGTGACCGTCTACATTATAGAAGTAACGATAGCCATCTTCATATAAAGCACTGAACTTTTGATTATTAAAAGTGTATTTTTCAATACCGGCGATATCGGAGCCGTAAGGATATAGGATAATATCTGTTTCGCCAATAATAGGCTGCACAGTGGTCTCCCATTTGTCAGAATCATTTTCCACCTGTTGAGCAGAAATGTTACCGTAGGCAGGGTGACCAAACGTGTGACTGGCAAGAATCCAACCGTGATCTCGCAGGCATTGTGCTACTTGTTTTGCCGCTTCCACTTCTTTTTGGTAAGTCTCCGAGCCCAGTGCAGCTTCATATGCAGGTTTTGTTCGATAGCCGAACACACCTTCATAGCCAGTCATGCCCAAAACCGCTCTTGCTCCGTGATACGAAAAGTCTGGATGCTGCTGAATGAAACGTTCTAATAGGGGGACAAGGTCGTAGTCACCAAATGTAATATTACCATTTTTATCCAAATACTCACAGGTTGGATAACCATCCTCGCCGATCACAATTCTGCTGGCAAATCCGTCACCCGTAGTATCTGCAAAGGCTGGGATCTCATCCACACCGTCTTGAGCAGAGATCATGTAACCATAGTAATTTAGGTCGTCCTGACTCATAACAAAAGGGGTTTTTCCTTTTGGTAGGCGAATATTGCCATAGGTGAAATGTGTACCGGTTTCATCTGTGATTTCATATGCTATATCATATGGCGTAACAAGAACATATCCTCTGTCATACATTTGCTGCAGTATGGCGTTGAACTCGTCCACGGTTGTCATATACTGGTTGTACCCACCATTGGTATATTCATTATCGAAAGCGCGGCTGGGATCAACAATTAGCGAATGGAAAAAAATGTGGGTTATGCTGCTCATATTGGGGTAAGAAACTAGTTGACTGTCCAGTTGTTGATATTCTGAGACTTTTGCCGCCAGTTCTGGGATGCTGTCATAATATGCAAAGCTTTGCAACATTCCAATTGCTTTCTGATAGTCATATCCAGCAGCAATAAAGTCGGCTTGATTTATCAGCTCGTTTGCATGAAGTTGAATTTCTGCCTGTGAAACAGTAGCCTCTGTGGTTTCTCCGGTGGATTCTATAGTGGGAGTGCTTGGATTATCAGGAACGCTTTGCCGAAAAACGCCCGAAATTGCACCGACACCAAGTGTTAGCAGAGCTATGAGGGCAAGTATAATCAGCCCAAATCGAATCGGAGGCCAATACTTCCGAAGTATCCGCCACTTGGGCTGTTTTTTGGCGCGCCTGACAGGCGGCCAGGGATGTCTGATGTTCTGTTCCTGCATAATGGGCTCCTCGCATGATAAAGATGTATGAGCTTCTATATAATCATTATAGCAACCAAATTTGATACATGCAACCATTATTCGACAAAGAATTTAGGTTTTTGGGAATGTATAAAAAAATACCGGCTCCAAATGGAGTCGGTATTAGAAAGACGCGTTATTTTCCTGCAAGAGCTCTTTCCAGCCAAACACAGCCGAAGTCCAGTGCTGTATAAAGCCCGGCCTTTTCACTCTTTTTAACAATCCGGTCCCGGCTTTTGGCAGCAGGGTCGGTCAACTGAAGCTGAACGGACACACGGGTAGCGATTTCTACACCGTTTATTTTTTTAGATTCCAGGATCTGAAGCATGACAATATGGCTATCGGCCATGGAGCCATAATAAATCAGGTTATCTTTCCGCATTAGCGGATGACCTTTGTACATTAGACAATTCGTTTCTTCGGACATAGGTACCTCCTTAAGACAATAGCGTTGGGAGACTTTTGCGGTGGCAAAAGCCCCCCGGCAGGTTATTGATTTTCAAACAGATAGCAGTGCACCAGCTCCTGCAGAAGTTCATCCCGATCAATCTTACAAATCATGCTGCGGGCATTGTTGTAATTGGTGATATAGGTGGGATCCTCTGTAAGCAGGTAGCCAACAATTTGATTAATAGGATTGTAGCCTTTCTCATTCAGAGCGTCGAACACACTCCGGAGAATACGGCGCATATTCTCTTTGTCATCAGTAGGTACGGTGAACTTAATGGTATTCTTGGTGCTTTCCGTCATGGGAACGACCTCCTTCCGAATATTAACGTTATTATATCCCAATTTTTGCGGGGTGTAAAGTCCCTTAACATAAATTTTATAAAAATGACCGTTATCTAAGCACTGCACCCAGCTTCTCATTTAGTGCGCTGAGGACTTTAGCAATTACTTGCTCAGAATCTGCATCTGTCAGAGTGCGATCATCGGCTCTCAGCTCCAGAGAGAATGCTAGGCTTTTTTTACCTTCAGCAATTCCGGTGCCGCGATAGATATCAAACAGTTGGATTCCGCGAAGGAGCTTACCTGCCGAATGGGAAATGACATCCTCAATTTGAGCTACTGTAATTTCTTCAGCACATACAATGGCCAAGTCCCTGACAACAGTTGGGTACTTTGGCAGAGGAACGTATGTGGGTTCAGGAAGCTGCAGGTCGAACAGAACCGTAAAATTAATTTCTGCGCAATAGACCTCACAATCCAAACCGTAGTTCTTGGCAACCAGGGGGTGGATCTGGCCTATATAACCTACATCAACACCACCAACGCTGACCTTAGCGCAGCGGCCAGGGTGATAGGTGGGGTTGTCCTTAACCGCAGCATAGCTGGCCTTCCGAATACGCAGGTTGGAGAAAACAGCCTCAAGCTCACCTTTCAGCGTAAAGAAGTTCTCACCGGCACCATAGGTGCCCAGAACTAAAATTTTGGGTTCCTGAGGAAGGAGCTGGCCTTCAACAGGAAGATAGATCTTTGCCAACTCGTACAGCTTGGCGGATTTGTTGTGATATGCGTTGTTCCGGGATAAAATGTCCAACATAGAGGGCAGAGCGGTGGTGCGCATCACAGAGGTATCTTCGCCAAGAGGGTTCTGGATTCGCAGGGTTTTACGCAGCGGTGAATTCTCTGGCAGGCGGATTTGATCAAAAATAGCAGGGGATACGAAAGAATAAGTGATAATCTCACTATAGCCCAAAGCTCGGCAGATAGAACCGGCTTTAGCTTCCAGCTTCATAATAGGGGAGTAGTCACCCTGGGTGGAAGTCTTAAAATCTGTGGTAGGGATTTCGTTATAGCCATAGGAACGACCCACTTCCTCTGCAATATCAGCCATTAGATTCAGGTCAGGACGCCAAGAGGGAACGTGAATGGTGTCTCCGTCCACAGGAATCTCCAGCAGACTCAAATATTTGACCATATTCTCTTTAGAGATATTAGTACCCAGCAGAGCGTTGATTTTTTCAGGCTGGAGTGCAACTGTTTTCGGCTCGGGAATATAGTTGATTACATCTATCATTCCGTCTAGTACATCACCGCATTGCAAAAGCTCTACCAGCTCACAAGCCCGATTTACAGCAGGAACTGTCACCATGGGATCCAGGTGCTTTTCAAATTTTCCGGAAGCGTCTGTACGCATGCCCAAAGCCAATGCGGTTTGACGAATAGAGGTGCCGTCGAAGTTAGCCGATTCAAAAACCACGGTAGTGGTATTGTCCATAATTTCAGAGTTCTCGCCGCCCATAATGCCGGCCAGGCCAATGGGACGGGTTTCGTCAGCAATTACCAGCATGCCAGGCTTCAGCAGGCGGACGTTTCCGTCCAATGTGGTCAGACATTCGCCTTCTTCTGCCTCACGTACAATGATCTTGCCGGAGGATACATAGCGGTAATCAAAGGCGTGCATGGGCTGACCGTATTCAAGCATGACATAATTTGTGATATCTACGATATTGTTGATAGGGCGAACGCCGTTCGCGCGCAGACGGTCACGCAGCCACTTTGGTGACGGACCAATCTTGACATTTGTAACCATCCGGGCGGAGTAACGGTTGCACAGCTCTGTAGCAGGCACATCCACATCCAGCAGTTCATACATGGAGCCGGCATTGCTGCCATTTACAGTAGGCTCGTGATGCTTCATAGGCAGGCCAAATGCAGCAGCAGATTCCCTGGCCAGACCAATAATGGAGTAGCAGTCAGGACGGTTGTTTGTAATTTCAAATTCTACAACTGTGTCATCATTACCGATCACAGTGTTGATATCATCGCCGGGCTTGCAGTCCTCTTTAATGATCCATATGCCATCCTCAATGGCGTAGGGGAAGTCACCCAGAGTAAGTCCAAGCTCCTTTAAAGAGCAGAGCATACCGTTTGAGGTTTCACCGCGAAGCTTGCCCTTGGTAATGTGTACACCGCCGGGCAGCCAAGAATTATGCAGTGCTGCGGGAACTAGATCACCGTGATGGACATTCTGTGCACCGGTAACAATCTGCACAGGCGCATCCTGACCTACATCAATCTGGCACACCCACATGTGATCAGAGTTTTCGTGGCGAACAATGGATACGACCTTACCTACTACTACATTTTTAATTTGTGCATCCAGCCGCTCATATGTCTCCACCTTCTGCCCAAAGACAGTTAACTTTTCTACGTACTCCTTATCGGAGATACCAGACAAATCTACAAATTCCTCATTAATCCATTTTCTGTTTACTTTCATTGCCCGTGCCTCCTTAGAACTGGTTGAGGAACCGTACGTCGTTGTCAAAAATCAGACGCAGGTCATTAATACGCATACGGCCCATGGCCATACGTTCCAGGCCCATGCCGAAAGCAAAGCCGGAATACTGTTCCGGATCAATTCCACAGCTTTCCAATACCGTGGGATGCACCATGCCCGCGCCAAGTAACTCAATCCAGCCTTCACCGTGGCAGGTAGAGCAGACTTGACCGTCCACTTCGCCGGTGCCGTGGCACTTGTGGCACTGCATATCCATTTCACAGCTGGGCTCTGTAAAAGGGAAGTGGTGAGGACGAAAGCGCATAACCGCGTCCTGTCCGTAAATGTGCTTCATAATTTTGATCAATGCACCCTTCAGATCGCCCATAGTAATGTTTTCTGACACAACTAGACCTTCGATCTGATGGAACATTGGGGAGTGCGTGGCATCGGCTTCGTCCTTACGGAATACGCGGCCAGGGGCCAGCATGCACAGTGGGGGCTTATGATCCTCCATAAACCGGATCTGCATGGAACTGGTTTGGGTGCGCAGCAGAACCCGATCATTGTCGTCGAAATAGAAGGTGTCGGAACGGTCACGGGAGGGGTGTCCTTCTTCAATATTGAGGCGAGTAAAGTTATAGTCAGCCAGTTCTACCTCAGGACCATCAACGATCTGATAGCCCATGCCCACAAACATGTCTTTAATTTGCTGCAGGACCTGATTCATGGGATGCTCATGCCCCATTGTTACAGACTTACCGGGTATGGTCACATCCAGCGCTTCATTAGCCAGCTTCTCTTCCAAGACAGCTGCATGAATGGCACTTTTGCGTGCTTCCAGTTTTTCCTCAATAAATGCTCGAACGGAATTCGCGATCTGACCCATTACAGGCCGCTCTTCCGCAGACAGTTTGCCCATCTGCTTTAAAACCGCAGTCAGTTCTCCTTTCTTGCCAAGGAAGCGCACACGCAGCTCTTCCAAAGCGGCAGGAGTGGATGCTGCATTCAGGGCGCATATTGCCTGCTGCTTAATTTGCTCCAACTGTTCTTTCATTCTATTTCTCCTTCCTGTGTACAGGTAAATTTACAAAAAAAATAAACCTCGTCCCAAAATCGGGACGAAGGAATTTCCTCCGCGGTACCACCCGCAATTCGCCAAGACGGCGCAGCTTAACAGTGCAGACACACCACAGATCGGTAACGGGATCAGCCGGCAAGTCCTACTTTGTTCAGACTCACAGCTCCTGGGGGAAAGCCCGGTGTAATGCGTAAGCGGTTCCCACCATTCCGCTCTCTCTGGAATAACGCAGTCATCAACACAAGACAGCCCAATCATCACTTTTGCATATTATATACATATTAACATATTCAGTAAAGAAATGCAAGCATTTATTTCTAATCAACCCCATCTAAAAAGTGAGTGGCACGACAGGGCGTGAAAGCCCTGCCGTGCCTTTGTAAAATGATCATGACTAATCCTGATATTAAATACCATAAATGTGCGCAGAGTCCCAGTGTCTAGTACTAGTATCAGGACATTAACGGAACCACAGTCCCTCTGCCTTTGGGTTTTACAGAGCCTCCAGAGCGGCTTCTGCAGCGGTAAGCTTGGAGATTTCTGTAACCATTGCTTTACCGGCCTCGGTCAGCTTATCATAGGCAGCGCGGGCAGCCAGAACGGCAGCCTCATCCTCCATAGTAATGTTGGCTGCGTCATCAAGCGCGTTGATCAAAGCCTGCGCTCTTGCCGCCTCAGAGGGATCCTTAATGAGGGCAGTCTGATCCGCGATTCTCAGAACCATCAGATCCAGGGAATCGAAATTGATGAAATACAGATTACCGTCCGCAGCCAGGGCCATTCTATCGGGAGCCTCGTTGGCAATTATGTAGTATTCAGTGGGGTTTGTCTTGTTGATCATAGTCGTGACTCCTGCAGAGGCGGCAAATCCAACATACATATAATCGCCATCAAACAGGATATCCCGGCCCTGCCAGCCGCTGCCGCCGGAATGCCTGCTCTTACCGAGGGACAGCTCTTCCTGAATGTTGCAGGTGGAATTTTCCTCATTAAAG
>JAZNIG010000061.1:0-2210 GCA_045577355.1 Faecousia sp.
AGCCTGCCACCGAGCTTGTTGCAGGGCAGCTGGAACTGGACGAAAGCGGCTATGTGGTCGCCGATGAAACGACCGAGACCAACATCCCCGGTGTCTACGCTGTGGGCGATGTGAGGACAAAGCTGGTCCGTCAGGTGGTGACGGCGGTGGCCGACGGCGCGGCAGCTGTACACATGGCGGAGGAATACTTGGCTGGAGGTGCTACATGAAGGAGAAAACCAAACGATGGTTGAGACCTGTTCTGTTTACTGCGGGCGGCGCGCTTGCGGGATTTGGCTATTACTATTTTATCGGCTGCGCCACAGGAAGCTGCCCCATCACAGCCAATCCCATAAGCTCTATGATTTACATGGGCGTGCTCGGCTGGCTGCTGTCCGGTGTGTTTGGGAAGGGATGTGAAGGTGGATGCAGTATGTAATATCATTCCTTGAGGGGATCATCACCTTCATTTCCCCCTGCCTGCTGCCCATGCTCCCCATCTACATCTCCTACTTTGCCGGCGGTGGGGAGCGCAGCACGAAAAAGACACTCACCGGGGCCATCGGCTTTGTTGTCGGATTTACTGTCGTATTCACTCTCATGGGCGCCTTGGCCGGGACGGTCGGCAGCTTCCTGAAGGAGCATCAGACGGCGGTAAACATTATTTCCGGTATTGTGGTGATCTTCTTCGGCCTCAATTTTCTGGGCGTATTCAAGCTGAACCTGTTCAGGGGGAGTGATCGATCCGTGGATACCAGCAATATGGGATTTTTCTCCGCTATGCTCTTCGGGATGATTTTCTCGCTGGGCTGGACACCCTGTGTTGGCGCTTTCCTTGGTTCCGCTCTAATGCTGGCATCCCAGCAGGGGAGCGTATTGGTCGGAACCCTCATGCTTTTGGCCTACTCGCTGGGACTTGGTGTGCCATTCATTCTCAGCGCGGTGCTGATCGACAAGCTGAAATCCGCCTTCGACTGGATTAAGAGAAATTATAAGGTCATCAATATCGTCAGCGGCAGTCTGCTGATTCTGATCGGTATCCTGATGGCTGCCGGGACTCTTGGGCGGCTGCTCAGCCTGCTCAGTTAGGAGGTATTATGAACAAGAATAAAACGCTTTTGATCATAGTTCTGGTTTTCGTCTTGTTGCTGGGCGGAGCATATGTGCTCTATAACAGGCTGGCACAGGATGCCGCTCCGGATCAGCTGTCCGTACAGGGCGGTACGGAAGCGCAGACGGCCCAGCAACCGGAGGAACCGCAGCAGGACACGGGCGGTTCCGGGGAGGAGTCAACGGAGCCGGAGAAGGTTCTGGTTCCCGACTTCACTGTCTATGATTCGGAGGGTAACGAGGCGCATCTGTCTGATTTCACCGGGAAGCCTGTGGTGCTTAACTTCTGGGCCAGTTGGTGCGGTCCCTGTAAGATGGAGATGCCGGATTTCGATGATGCCTACGCCGAGCTGGGAGAGGATGTCCATTTCCTCATGGTCAACATGACCTCCGGACGGGAAACGCTGGAGAGTGCAACCTCTTTCATCGAGGAACAGGGCTACTCATTCCCGGTGTACTATGATACGGACGCCGATGCTGCCATGACCTATGGTGTTTACTCTCTGCCGACTACCCTTTTTATTGATGCGGAGGGTCATGGCATTGCCCAGGCAACGGGAGCGATCAATGCAGAGACCCTTCGGCGGGGGATCAATATGATCTTACCAAAGAAATAATGCAGGGACAGTATTGTGCTGGAAGAACTTGTTCGCGTTTTGGATAATCTGCAGTAGACTGACCGTCTTATAGTTGCGACAAGTGTTCATTGTTATATTTAGATTCGAATGGCGCAGAGCAAATGTATGGAAACTTATATCAGATTATTTCGGCGCATACAGTCATGGCTGAACCGCCAATACAACCGCATGGGGATTTCGGGGATACAAGCGTCGATTATTCTTTCTTTAACTACTGAAAAAGTAAAGGAACAGCATGAGCTGGTTAACGCTCTTGGCTTGAGAAAGGGCACAATTTCCAAAGCGGTCGAACAGCTTGTTGCGAACGGATATATCAAGATTGAAAGACAAAGAGGGGATAAGCGCATTCGCGTCCTGCGGCCCACACACAAGGCGTATTACCTCAGTAACCAGATCCGGACCCTTCATCATATGATAGTGGTGATTTTGCTGGAAGATTGTCTGGCAGGCACATCAGAATTTTTGGAACACTACCTGCGAGAG
>JAZNIG010000062.1:0-18564 GCA_045577355.1 Faecousia sp.
GTACACCGACGCAGGAAATGACTGCATGGCTGCAGACGATGCTGCAGTCGCAAATCCAGCTTTGTGTAGTATCTAACAGTCATAAAGACAGGGTGAAGATCTTCTGCAAGCAATATGGCATACCCTGTATCACCCATGCGAAAAAGCCGTTTTCCAAGGGAATTTGCCAATGCGTGACAGAGTTTGGCGTGCCGAAGGAGGCTTGCGCTTTGGTTGGTGATCAGATTTTTACAGATACGCTGGGTGCCAACTGCGCCGGCGTGTGTTCGATTTTGGTAAAGGCGATTCATAATCATACCATTTGGCTGAAGCTGCGCCATGTGGCGGAAATGCCTTTCATCCTGATGGCGAGAAACCGGAGGGTAGCAAAATGAAAAATATCGATAAGTATTTGTCTGTGCTGGATGACCGGGTGGACGGTCTGCTGCTGACCAGCCGCTGCAGCCGCTATTACAGCGCCGAGTATGACATTGCTGAGGGTGCAGCCATCGTGACCAAAGCCGGCTGCCGGTATTTTACGGACAGCCGCTATATTGAAGCCGCCCAAAACAATATTATGGGCTTTCAGGTTGTGGAAACGAGCAGGGAAAATCCCGTTGCTAAGCTGTTGAATGAAGCGGCTGCGGACTTTGGGGTCAGCAAACTGGGATATGAAGAAGATTATCTGACGGTCAGTCAGTACAGGGACTATCAGCAAAAACTGAATGTAGAGCTGGTGCCTATGAATCAGGCGATCCATCAGTTCCGGGCTGTGAAAGAGCCATGGGAGCTGGCCCGGATGCGGGAGGCTCAGAAGATCACCGATAGGGCTTTTTCAGAGGTGCTGGGCAGGACCAAAGCCGGTATGACGGAAAAGGAACTGCAGGCAGAACTGATCTACTGCCTGTATAAAAACGGCGGGGAGGGCTTGTCCTTTGATCCAATCGTAGTTTCCGGCCCCAATACCAGCCTGCCCCACGGGGTGGCCGGCGACCGGGTGATCTGCGAAGGTGATTTCATTACCCTGGATTTCGGTGTGCTCTATCAGGGGTACTGCTCAGATATGACCCGCACCGTGGCGGTGGGCTTTGTTACAGATGAGATGAAGAAGGTCTATGATACTGTGCTGCAGGCCCAGCTTGCAGGCATTGCGGCGGCAAAAGCCGGCGTTACCGGCAGGGAAGTGGATGCGGTTGCCCGGCAGGTGATTATAGATGCAGGCTACGGAAAGTATTTCGGCCACGGCTTTGGTCACAGCCTGGGCCTGGAGGTCCATGAGGCGCCCAACTGCAGTCCGGGAAGTGATACGGTGATGGAGGAGAATGTGGTAAGTTCTGCTGAGCCCGGTATCTATCTGCCCGGAAAATTCGGCGTACGGATCGAGGATGTGGTAATTTTCCGGGCCGATGGCTGTGAAAATATTACGGGCAGTCCTAAGAATCTCATCATTATCTGAAAAATTTTTACATTTCCCCTTGAAAAATGGGATATTGTAGGTTAGAATATATAGGTAAAGCTATGTACGAATTTAGCCCATACTTTGGGTACGTTTTAGGAGGATAATCAAAATGATTTCTGCAGGTGAATTTAGAAACGGCATTACCTTCGATATGGAAGGCAAGGTTATGCAGGTTGTGGAATTTCAGCATGTGAAGCCCGGCAAGGGTGCTGCTTTCGTCCGCGTGAAGATGAAGAACGTCATCACCGGCGGCGTGACTGAAACCAGCTTCAACCCCACTGCCAAGTTCCCCACTGCTTATGTTGAGCGCAAGAAGATGGAGTATTCCTACAACGATGGCGAGTTGTACTACTTCATGAACAGCGAGACCTATGAGTTGGAGCCCATCGAGGCTTCCGTTCTGGATGATTCCTTTAAGTTCGTCAAGGAAAACGACGTGTGCACCATCATGAGCTACAAGGGCAAGGTGTTCGGCGTAGAAGTTCCCAACTTTGTGGATCTGGTGGTTACCGCTACTGAGCCCGGCTTTGCCGGCAACACCGCTACCAACACCCTGAAGCCCGCTACTGTGGAGACCGGCGCTGAGGTGAAGGTGCCCCTGTTCATTAATGAGGGTGACAAGATTCAGATCGACACCCGTACCGGTGAGTATCTGAGCCGCTCCAAGGCATAAGGAGATATTACTATGACAATTTCTGAAAAGTCCGCCTATCTGAAGGGCTTGATGGATGGCCTGAACCTGGATACCGAGAAGGCTGAGGGAAAGATGATCAGTGCGATCGTAGATCTGCTGTGCGATGTTACTAAGAAGCTGACCGATGTGGAGGACACAACCATCGCCATTTCCGACGAGCTGGATGAGATTGAGGAAGATCTGGATGCTATTGAGGACTTCATCATGGATGAAGACGATGACGATTATGAGGACGACTTCGACGATGAGGATGATTACGATTTTGACGAGGACGAGGACTATGATGAGGGCTTCGACTTCGGCGACGAGGATTCTATCATCTATGAGGTGAAGTGCGCCTGCGGCAACGTGATTGATTTTGATGAAGAGACGTTGGAGCAGGGAAGCATCGTTTGTGACCAGTGCGGCGAGACACTGGAGTTCTCTCTGGACGATGAAGATGAGGACTGATCTGCACAGGTGCGGAACGATCAGCACAAATAATTGTGCGAAATATTACACAGGGGCAACAAATCGTTGCCCCTGTGTTTTTGTGAAATACAGTGGATGTACGTAAAAACCATATTTCGTCAATTGGACAGTGCCGATGGGTCATACAAGAAACCGTGCGGTCAGGGATGCAACCAGAAAGCCGGTCAGGTCAGCAATCAGGGCAGCGGGGATGGTGTAGCGGGTTTTTTTGATTCCTGCCGCACCGAAGTAGACGCTGATGGTGTAGAAGGTGGTTTCCGTGGAGCCTAGCATGACTGCGGCAGTTCTGCCTACCAGAGAATCTACGCCGTGCTGCAGCATCAAATCTGACCCTACAGCCAATGCTGCGCTTCCGCTGATAGGGCGGATGAGCACCAACATGGCTGTCTCCGGCGGGATTCCAAAGAACAGAAAGATCGGGGAGAGGAATCGGCTGATCACCTCTATGGCACCGGAGGCCCGCAGCATGGTCACTGCCGTTAGAAGCAGAATCAGGGCAGGTACCAGGGTCAATAGCATTTTGAGCCCATCAGATGCGCCAATGACCAGTAAATCATAGGTATTTTCCCGTTTGCGCAGTGCCAAAGCAGAGGCCAGAAGCAAAAGCAGGGGAACAATATAGTCTGTCATTTATGCCACACCTTTCCCAGCAGCCATGCGGCAGTAAGACCCAATGCTGTGGAACATAAACTGGTAATCCAGACGGCGGGCAGTATATCAAAGGGTGTGGTGCAGCCCAAGGCTGTACGCACGGCTGCTACATTGGCTGGGATGAGCTGAATGGAAGCGGTGTTAAGAACGATCAGCCGGCACAGCTCGTCACTGGCTATACCGGATGCTGTGTGCTGGGCCAGCCGCTGGGCGGCCTGGATTCCCATAGGCGTGGCAGCGTTTCCAAGTCCCAGAAAATTAGCGCATACATTGGCGCTGAGACTGCAGGCTAGAGACGGGTCTTTCTTGTAGGTAGGAAATATCCGACCCAATAGAGGTTTCAGAAACCGGGAGAGCAGGCCGCTCAGTCCTGCGTGCTCCATCAGCTTGCCCACACCTGTCCATAGGCAGATAGAGCCTGCCATGGAAATTGTCAGGGTAATCCCGGCCTGGGCGCCCTGTGGGATCGCCGCGGCCAATTCACTTCCCCGGCCTAAGAGGATCGCGGCAAGCACGGAAGTAACCATGATCCCTGTCCATATCCAGCTCATAACCATGTCTATCCCTCCCGGTGTATCCTATGAGAGCGACAGAAGAAAATTACACTTTGAGAATATGAAAAAAAGAATTGACATAAGGGGATAAAATTAGTATAATGGAGGAAATAAGTCGATACAGTCAAAATATAAAGAAAGGAACTGGATGCAATATGAAATCAACCGGAATCGTTCGTAAGGTAGATGAATTGGGAAGAATTGTTCTGCCCATAGAGCTGAGGCGTACATTGGATATTGGGGAGAGGGATGAGCTGGAGATCTATTTGGATGATGATAAAGTCATTTTGAGAAAACATGAGCCCTCATGTATCTTTTGCAGCTCTTCAAGGGGGCTGGCCGCGTTTCGGGGGAAAAATGTTTGCATGGATTGCGTTCGGTGCATGAATCAAATCTAAGGAAAGGGCGTGCTGCGAAATGATGCAGCACGCCTTAAAGCTATCCTGCCCCTACATCCGGTGGATATAGGGGCAGGATATTATATGGCTGCGGGTAAAAAATTGCTCCCATTTCTGAAATTTACAGTTATTTATTAAGCGTCAGCGCGGCTTCGTAGACGGTGTTTTTGGGCAGGTTCAGCTCCTGGGCGGCCTGTTTGACAGCATCTTTACAACTGCTGCCGGCCTGCATCAGCGCAGCTACCCGAGCAGCAGCATCCTGCGCTGTGGCCACGCGTTTCCGCTGGGGAGCGGCACCTGCTACAACCAGCACAAATTCACCCTTGGGCGGCTGGTCGGTGTATCGGATGACAGCATCCCCTAAGGTGGTGCGGATCACTTCCTCGTGAAGCTTAGTCAGTTCCCGGCAAAGGCTGATTTGTCTGTTGCTGCCAAATACTTCAGCCATGGATTCCAATGTTGAAAGCAGTTTGTGAGGTGCCTCGTAGAAAATCATAGTGCGCTGCTCCTGGGCCAGAGCTTCCAGATGCTCCCGGCGGCTTTTTTTGGCGGTAGAAAGGAAGCCCTCAAAGCAGAACCGACCGGTAGCTTGACCGGAAATGCTCAGAGCGGTGATCACCGCACAGGGGCCGGGAATGGCGCATACAGTGACGCCAGCTTCTGCGCACTGTTTTACCAGTTCTTCGCCCGGATCAGAGATAGCGGGACTTCCTGCGTCGGAAACCAACGCACAGGTTTCACCGGACAGAATCCGGTCTAAGATCACATTGCCTTTTTGGGCCTTGTTATGCTCGTAGTAGCTGACAAGGCTTTTTTTGATACCCAAGTGATTCAATAGCTTCAAGGTCACCCGGGTATCCTCGGCAGCAATAAAATCCGCCTGCTCCAGTGTTTCTTTGCAGCGAATGGAGATATCTCCCAGGTTGCCGATTGGCGTAGGTACAAGATATAACATTCCGGCCATAAATGAACTCCTATCAATTCAATGGTATAAGGCTTTGTAGTATTCGGTGGGGGTTCCGTCTGCCTGGTGCAGATATGCTTCCTCCCAGATAAGGCCTGGCTTTGCCCCCTTGCGGCATTGAACCAGGATCACAGAGGGAAGCACGTTTGGACGGTGCCGCAGCAAGCAAATCCGCTTAGGCTCTAATTGATTTTGGCTGGCGCAGGCACAAAGCTCTGCAAAGCGTTCCGGGCGATGGACCAGAAAAAAGTCGCCACCGTACTTTAATGCCCAGGATGCTGCCTGAAACAGCTCCTGCATGGAGCAGCGGTCTTCCCGCCGTGCTATGGGAACGGTCTGGCTTTGGGGGCCGGCGGTAAAATATGGAGGGTTGGACACACAGCAGCTGAAGCTGCCGGCCGGGAGCAAAGAGGGGATGGCACGCAGGTCATCGCATATACTGGTTAAGCGGGCGTGGAGTCCGTTGGCAGAAATATTTTTCAGGGCAGCTTGGTGAGCGGCCTGATCTAACTCAACACCAGTGACATGACAATGGTTATCCTTTGCACATAGCAGAATACCCAAAGTAGCACAGCCAGAGCCCAGGTCCAGTACGTTTGCTTGTGGTGGCAGCCGTGTGAAATGGGACAGTGCTATGGAATCTGTACTGAAAGGAAAACAGCCCTGACCAATTTCCAGTGTAAAACCGTTGTGCAGTTTCTCCATCATTTTCTCTCCACGGTGGTGTTGTAAAATTAATCGGATAATATGAAAAAATCAGCCTGCGGACCGGAGGAAGCCGGCTCGCAGACTGATTGGTGAATCGGAGAATCAGCCTTCCTCGATTGCTTCAACGGGGCAGTTGCCAACGCAGGTGCCGCAGTCGACACACAGATCAGCGTCGATAACATACTTGCCGTCGCCCTCAGAGATTGCTTCAACGGGGCAGTTTTCTGCACAGGTGCCGCAATTCACGCAAGCGTCAGTGATATTGTAAGCCATGATTTTACCTCCAGTAAGTATAGTGTTTACGGATCAGTGATTGACCACATCTCTATTCTAGCACGTATTTTATAAAGCGCAAGTGTTTTTTTAAAAAAGATTCGTATATTTCTTGCATGGCTTGGGAAAAATTTCCGGGCAGAGGAGGGAGTGGCATGTACTATACAGAGAATGCCCAGGCGCTGCTGGTTTTGGCGGCCAGACAGGCCAGAGCTTTGGGGCATAGCTATGTGGGAAGTGCCCATTTGCTTTTGGCTATGGCCCAGGAGCCGGGACTGGCAGGCCAGCTTCTGCGGGGCGCAGGGCTGGACCCGGAGCTAAGCGGTAAAATGGCAGCAGTATTATATGGCATGGGTACACCGGGACTGCCGCTTCCTCAAGGCTTTTCAGGGCAGGCCCGCCGAATTCTGCGGGAGGCCAGAAATGAAGCACGGCAGCTTAACAGCCGTCAAGTGGATGCGGTTCACATTCTGCTTTCACTGTTACGCAGTGAGAAAACGGCCGCAAGGGATCTGCTGGTCTTGAACGATGTGGATGCGGAGGGGCTGTTTTCCCGGACTGTTGATTTTCTGCAATGGGAAAAGGGGACAGCAGCAAAAGGAAAAAAGGAGGCGGTAACTACGAAACTGTTGGAGCAATTCAGCGAGGATCTGCTGCTCAAAGCGGCAGAGATGGAGCCGGTGATCGGCAGGGATCGGGAGATCGACATGGTCATTGGAATCCTGAGTCGCAAAAATAAAAACAATCCGGCCCTGGTGGGGGAGCCGGGCGTGGGCAAGACGGCCATTGCGGAGGGGCTTGCTCAGCGAATGGCAGCCGGCAATGTGCCGCCGCAATTGAAGGATAAACGCCTGGTAAGTCTAAATATGGCCAATCTAGTTGCGGGTACAAAGTATAGGGGTGAATTTGAAGAACGGCTGCGGGATGTACTGGCAGAGATTCGCCGCAGTGGAGATGTGATATTATTCGTTGACGAAATGCACACCATTGTAGGTGCCGGCGCGGCAGAGGGGGCCATTGATGCAGCCAATATTTTCAAGCCTGCCCTGGGGCGTGGGGAACTGCAGATGCTTGGGGCTACCACTATGGCTGAGTATCGAAAATACATTGAAAAGGATCCGGCACTGGAACGACGGTTTCGTCCGGTAAAGGTGGAGGAGCCGGATAGAGAGGCTACTATGGCTATTTTACGGGGTCTGAAACCGGGGCTGGAACGGCATCATCATATCCGGATTTCAGATGAGGCGTTAAAGGAGGCTCTTCGGCTGTCTGTGCGGTATCTGCCGGATCTGTATTTGCCTGATAAGGCCATCGATCTGTTGGACGAGGGAGCATCTCATGCCAGAATGGAAGAGCTGTATGCCACAAAGCGGGGGGTTCGGCAGGATTTGGAGATGGAGCTGCACGAGGCAGTCCGGGAGAGCCGGTTTGAAAAAGCAGCAGAACTGCGGGATAAAATGCAGCGTATGGCTGCCCGGCCAGGGGAGACCCGGCGAGTCAGGACTGTAACTGGGGCGGATGTGGCCTGGGCGGTTTCTGCCAGGACGGGGATTCCGGTGGGGCGGCTCACCGCTGATGAGCGGGAACGCCTTTTGAATTTAGAAGTATTGCTGTCCCGCCAGGTGGTAGGGCAGGAGGATGCAGTGCACCAGGTGGCGGAGACGGTACGCAGAGGGCTATGCGGACTGCGGGACGAAGGGCGGCCTGTGGCGAGTTTGCTGCTGACAGGGCCTACCGGCGTGGGAAAGACAGAACTGTGTCGGGTATTGGCTCAGGAGCTATACGGCAGTAAGGAAGCTATGGTCCGCCTGGATATGACGGAATTTATGGAAAAGCAGTCAGTGGCCCGATTGATCGGTGCGCCGCCCGGCTATGTGGGCTATGAGGAGGGCGGAAAGCTGACGGAGGCGGTACGGCGCAGACCCTACTGTCTGGTTTTGCTGGATGAACTGGAAAAGGCCCACCCGGATGTGTCCGGCATTTTACTGCAGATCATGGAGGAGGGCGTGCTCACGGATTCCGCAGGACGCCGGGTCAGCTTCAAAAATGCCATTGTTGTTATGACATCTAATGTGGGTGGGGAATTACGCAGCGATGGTCTGGGCTTTCAGCCGTCCGGGCGGGACGATCAAGCGAAGGAGGCCTTGCGCCAGCGTTTTACACCGGAATTTTTGGGAAGGCTGGATAAAATTGTAAACTTTTTGCCTTTGCAGGAGCAGGCAATGGAAGGCATTGCCCGAAAATATTTGGAGCAGCTTCAGGAACGAGCGGCTGCCAATGGAATACAGCTTCAGTTTCCGGAGGAACTGGCGCACGAGCTGGGTTGCTGCTCCCGCAAGCGGGACGGTGCGCGGCATATACGGCATTTAGTACAGGAGCGGGTGGAAGGGCCTTTGGCTGTCTTCCTGCTGAAAAGTGGTAAAAGACCAACCAGGATCAAGGCTAAGCTGGAGGATGGCGTGCTGCGATTCACTGGCTAAGGAAAGCTTGCTGGCTCCCGGCGTTATATGAAACGGCGGGAGCGGCAGGCTGTTTTTGTGCATTATAGAACAAGTGTTTAAATATTCAAAAAAGCACGGTTTTTTCACAATTTTTTTGAAAAAATTAGAAGAAAAATATTGATTTTTGCGAATGTATCCGTTATACTGTCAGTAAATGGAGCAAAATGGTAGCTAAGTGGAGTAAAATGGAGTGGAGGTGAGCGCTGGTGATTGGTAAATACCCTGCAAAGCTGGACGATAAGAACCGCCTGTTTGTGCCTGCAAAGCTGCGTGCAGAGCTGGGCGAAGATTTTTATGTCACATTAGGTGTCAACTGCGGTCACCGTTGCCTCACCGTTTACACAGCCGAGGATTGGCAGACACTGGGCCAGAACTATAATGCGCTCCCTATTTCCCAGCGCAGTGCGGCTACCAGCCTGATCTTTATGAATGCTGCCCAATGCAATCCCGATAAGCAGTTCCGTTTTGGCCTGACCCAGTTTTTGCTGGATTATGCCGGTGTGAAGCGGGATGTGATGATTGTAGGACGGGCGGGCCAGGCAGAGATCTGGGACGCAGAGGAGTTTAAGAATTTTGAGGCTGAAAACCTGACACCTGAGAAGCTGCTGGCATCTTTGGAGGCAATTGGCCTATGACGCAGTTTCACCATGTTTCGGTTCTGCTGCAGGAATGTATTGAGGGACTGAATATTAAACCTAACGGTATTTATGTGGATGGAACGCTGGGCGGAGCCGGTCATTCCAATCAAATTGCCGCGCGGCTGACCACGGGCAGACTGATTGGCATTGACCGAGACCCGGTAGCATTGAAAGCCGCGAGCCAGCGGCTGGAGCCATACAAAGAGAACGTAACGCTGGTTCATTCCAATTTTTCGGAAATGGCTCAGGTGTTAAAGGATTTGAATATTTCCGGTGTGGACGGCGTTTTATTGGACCTGGGCGTATCTTCTCCCCAGTTAGATGATGGAGATCGGGGATTTTCCTACATGGTGGATGCCCCTTTGGATATGCGTATGAATGGGGAGGACGCTCTGAGCGCTGAATCAGTAGTGAACACCTGGGCACAGGACGAATTGAAGCGTATTCTGTACACCTATGGTGAGGAACGGTATGCGCCCCAAATTGCGGCAGCTATTTGCCGCCGCAGGGAGCTCTCGCCGATTAAGACAACTTTGGAATTGGTGGATATTATTCGTTCTGCCATGCCGCCCGCAGCCCTGCGGGAAAAGCAGCATCCGGCAAAGCGCACTTTCCAGGCAATCCGCATTGCCGTTAATGATGAGCTGGGAGCAGTGGAAAAAATCATGGAGGAAGCCATTGGGCTTTTGAATCCCGGTGGGCGGCTGGCTATTATTACCTTCCACTCCCTGGAAGACAGGATTGTGAAAATCGGCATGACCGAGGCTGCAAAGGGTTGCACGTGTCCACCCAGCTTCCCGGTCTGTGTTTGCGGCAAAAAGCCGTTGGCAAAGCTAATTAACAGAAAACCCATCACCCCATCGGAAGAAGAGTTGAATACCAATCCCCGGGCCCGAAGTGCCAAACTGCGAATATGTGAGCGGCTATAAGGGTGGGCGTTGTGAGAAAGGAGCAGAGGAAATGGCAGGCCGGCAAGTTCAATATATTCGCTTTGATACTGTGGGCAGTGCTGCGCGAAAGGCAGCCCCCGTTACCTCTGTGAAAAAGGCAATACTGCCCAAGCCCCGGAAGCAGAAGCGCAGGGTAGTCTATGTGGACCCTGTGGCGACCCTGGGCATCCTGGTAGCCGTGTGCATGCTAATTATGATGACAGTGGGGATTGTGGAATTCCTGTCAGTTCGGCAAGAAGCAATCTGGATGGAACAGTATGTGGCCCAGCTCAGCAGCAGAAATGAGGACCTGAGCCAGACTTATGAATCCGGCTATGATCTGGAATCGATAGAAAAGAGCGCGCTGGCATTGGGTATGGTGCCTAAGGATCAGGTGGAGACCATCCACATTCAGGTTACGGTACCCGAGAAAATGGAAACAATGACCGTTTGGGACCGTATCGGTATCTTTTTAGCAGGACTCTTTGCATAAAGTTTGTCCCGGCCAATACACTTAAATAGCAGATACAATGGGCGGCGAGGGATTCTCTTGCTGCCCATTGAAAGCAAGTGGAAAGGTCGGGATGTAATGACTAAGGGACGAAAGAAGGAGTACGTCCGTTTACGGGGGGATAGCGGTCAGCACCGCAGGATCCTTGCGACAGCGATTGTGTTGGGTGCGGTTGCGTTTGTACCGGTGGCTTGCCGGCTGTATAATCTGATGGTCACCAATTATGAATACTATGCAAATCTGGCCCTGCGCAATCAGACCAGGACCACCCCGGTTACCGCGGATAGAGGGGTTATCTATGACCGGAACATGAATATTTTAGCGTGCTCGGTCAGTGTGGAAAATGTCTATCTGGATCCCCATGAATTAAAACAGTCAAAGGCTGATCTGGAAGCCATCTCAAAAGCCTTAGGCCAGATATTGGATCTGGATCCGGAATGGATCCGGGAGCAGGGAAAGGATCTGACAAAACGCTATAAGCAGATCGCCGCTAAGATCGACGAGGAAACGGCATCCATGATCCGGGCATATATTAACGAGCAAAATATCTCAGGCATCCATCTGGAGCCAAACTCGGAGCGGTATTATCCATACGGAAGTCTGGCGGCTCAGGTCATTGGTTTTACCAACGCCTCTAATACAGGAGCAGAAGGAATAGAGGCCGCCTATAACAGCTACTTAGAGGGCAGTTCCGGAAAGGTTATCACCACAAAGGGTAATAACGAGATGGATATGCCTTTTTCTTATGAAAACTATATCTCCTCCCAACATGGAGATGACGTGATCCTGACGATCGATGCTACAGTTCAGGCTTGTCTTGAGAAGCACTTGGAGGAGGCCATTGCCAAGTACGATGTACAAAACGGCGCTTTTGGGATCGTGATGAACGTAAACACAGGGGAGATTCTTGGGATGGCTACCCTGGGAAGCTACGATCCCAATAACTATCTGGAATTGATGGACACAGATACCATTGAACAGGTGGAGGCGCTTCGCCAGAGGTATTTAGCAGAACCGGAGGGAACCCGGGCCTATGAAACAGCGAAGAAAGCCTATCAGCAGGCACTGTCTGCTGCACAGCTGAAACAGTGGCGGAACCGCTGCATTTCCGATGGCTACGAACCGGGATCAACATTTAAGGTAATTACCATGGCATCGGCGTTGGAAACCGGGGCTATTGATTTGAATACCAACTTTTACTGCTCCGGTTCGGAGCATATCACCGGCCGGTCCCAGCTTTTGCACTGCTGGCGCTCGGCGGGCCATGGCGCGGAATTAACCCCCCAGGCTCTGCAAAATTCCTGTAATATTGCCTTTGCGCATATTGCGTTGAAGCTGGGTGGGCAAACCTTTTATGACTATGTGAAAAGTTTTGGAATTTTAGAAAAAACAGGAATTGATCTGGCTGGTGAGAGCAAGGGTGTCTTTTTTGATCAAGCTATTGTGACGGATACAGACAAGTGGGGGACCGCTTCCTTGACTTCCGGCTCCTTTGGCCAGACCTTTAAGATTACGCCTCTGCAGCTGGTGCGAGGGATTGCGGCGGTAGTAAACGGTGGGTATCTGGTGGAACCGTATGTGGTCTCTGAGGTGGTAGATGCAGACGGCAATACGGTCTTAAGGCAGGAGACCACCGTGACGCGGCAGGTTATCAGTGAAAAAACGTCAGATACCATGTGTCAGCTGCTGCTGTCTGTAGTGGAGGAAGGAACTGCCAAAAATGCCAGTGTTGCCGGGTATTCTATCGGCGGAAAGACCGGAACCAGTGAAAAAATTGATGTATTTGACGAGAATGGCCAGCGAGTTCTGGATAAAATCGTATCATTTGTGGGGGTTGCGCCCATGGAAGATCCGGAGTATATTGTATTAGCGGCCTTAGATACCCCTTCTCGGGAGACCGGAATCTATATTTCTGGCGGTGTAATGGCTGCCCCTACGGTAGGAGCAATCATGGAAGAGCTTTTGCCGTATTTGGGCGTAAAGCAGACATTTTCCGAAGAAGATGCGGCTAGCCGCGTGATCGTCATGGAGGATTTTCGCGGACTGTCAGCCAAGGAGGCGGAATCTATGCTGAAAGCGTCCGGACTTACGGCCAAGCTTCAGGGCGACGGGGAGACAGTGACTGCCCAGATCCCGGCGGCAGGGCAGAATGTACCCGGTGGCAGTGAGGTGCTTCTGTATCTGGGCGAAACACCCGCCGAAACGTTGACTACGGTGCCGGACTTCACCGGAATGAACCGCCAACAGGCCAGCGACGCGGCCGGGAAGGCAGGACTGTATATCCTGGTAGCGGGCAATAGCAGTGTAGAGCCCAGTGTACTGGTATCGGATCAATCAGAACCAAAGGATACCCAGGTGCCTGTAGGAACAACCATCCGGCTGACCTTTGCGGATACCAAGGTGGTTGATTGATGGTATTATCAGGGTGTTCGTAAAATGCAGGGGCGACCGAAAGGGTTGCTCATGTAGCTAAGATTAAAACGGGAATTTGCTGATCTTAATACAAAAGGAGTAATGAATATGAAGCTGAGGGAATTGCTGGCTGGCGTGGAGATATTGGGGGTTTCTGCGGATCTGGATATGGAGATACAATCTGTTGCATATGATTCCCGAAAGGTGACACCGGGCTGCCTGTTTGTAGCAGTTGCCGGCTTTGCCACCGACGGCAACCGCTATATTCCTATGGCGCTGGAAAAGGGGGCTGAAGGGGTTGTTACGACCAAAGAGCCGGAAAAGGACATACCCTATGTTCTGGTTGCTTCCGACCGCCTGGCTCTGGCACAAATCGCTGCCAATTACTATGGCCACCCGGCTGATTCCATGAAACTGATCGGTGTGACTGGAACCAATGGCAAGACATCATCCACACTGCTGTTAAAACATGTATTAGAAACAGTTCTGGGTGCCAAGGTAGGTCTGATGGGAACCATGGAGAACATGATCGGAAAGAAAAGCATCCCTACTGAGCGCACGACCCCGGAAAGCTTTGAACTGCAGGCGCTTCTGGCCCGGATGCGGGATGAAGGCTGCACCTATGTCATTATGGAGGTGTCCTCCCATGCGATTGCCCTGGAGCGGGTAGGCGGTCTTCACTATGCGGTGACGGCCTTTACCAACCTGACAGAGGATCACCTGGATTTTCATAAGACTATGGAAAGCTACTGTGATACCAAGGCACTGTTGTTTGCGCGCTGCGACAAAGCGGTAGCAAATCTGGACGATCTGTGGTTTGAGCGGATGTGCGGCAAAGCTGCCTGCCCGGTATTGACAGTATCCGCAAAAAAGAAAGCAGATTTGTATGCGCAGAATGAGGAACTGCTTGCCGATGGTGTGCGCTTTACTGCTGTCAGTGGCCAGGAACGGGTATCGGTAAAGCTGCCGATTCCCGGAAAATTTACGGTTTATAACGCACTGACGGTGCTGGGAATGGCCATGCAGCTGGGGATCAGCCTGCCTGATGCGGCAAAGGCGTTGGAAACAGCGCAGGGGGTGATGGGCAGGGTAGAAGTAGTCCCCACACCCGGCAAGCCCTATACAGTGCTGATTGACTATGCCCACACCCCGGATGGATTGGAAAATGTATTGTCCTCGGTGAAAGGTTTCTGTAAGGGGCGCCTGATCGCGGTATTTGGCTGCGGCGGTGACAGAGATCCCATCAAGCGGCCAATTATGGGAAAGATTGGTACAGACATTGCGGATATTGCCATTATCACTTCCGATAATCCCCGTACAGAAGAGCCGGCATCTATCATTGCGGATATTGTAAAGGGTATCGATCCCCGGAAAAATAATTGGGAAGTGATTGAAAATCGTGTCCAAGCTATTCATCACGCTATGGACATTGGGAAAAAGAATGATATAATTGTATTGGCCGGCAAGGGCCACGAGACTTATCAGGAGATCCATGGGGTGAAGCATCACCTGGACGAGCGGGAAGTGGTTGCCGCTTACATGGAGGAAACGAGGGAGTAATATGGGGGTTATCACATTGCAGCAGGCCGCAGAATGGTGCGGCGGCCGTATCGATCCCAAATATAAGAATGTGACGTTTCTGGGGGCCAGCAATGACACCAGGAAGCTGGAAGAAGGGCAGCTGTTTGTTGCTCTGAAAGGTGTCCGGGACGGCCATGACTTTGTTCCGGCTGCTTTGGAAAAGGGCGCGGCGGCGGTGCTGTGTACGCATTGCGATGGAGACTACCCGGCAATCGTGGTGGAGGATACCCGGCTGGCCCTGGGTGATATTGCCCGGGGCGAGCGGCAGCGCATTGGTATGAAGGTGGTTGGCGTTACTGGCTCTGTAGGTAAAAGCACTACCAAGGAGATGGTGGCATCTGTATTGCAAACCACTTACCGAGTGGGAAAGACGCCGGTGAATTATAATAACGATATTGGTATGCCCATGGCGATCTTGGCAATGAGCAGCGATACACAGGTGGCTGTGCTGGAGATGGGGATGAACCATTTCCGGGAGATCGCGTACTTGGCTTCCATCGCTAAGCCGGATGTGGCAGTGATCATTAACATCGGCAATATGCATATTGAGCATCTTGGATCAATGGAAGGCATTTTGCAAGCAAAGCTGGAGATTCTGGAAGGCATGTCCTCGGAGGGAAAGGTTATTTTAAACGGGGATGATGGCCTGCTGTGGAATCAGCATCGGGTAACCGGTGTGCAAGCGGACTATTTTGGCGTGCGCAATCCGGAATGCGCGGTGCGGGCCGAGAATGTCCGGGAGGAAACTGGCTGGCTTCATTTCACTGTACAAAGTCCGGTAGGGGCATTTCCAGTCGAACTGGAACTGGAAGGTGAGCATTATGTCCATGATGCACTGGCGGCTATCGCGGTGGGGTTAAGTCTGGGCGTTAGCCCTGAAAACATTCGGCAGGGACTTCTGGGTTTTCGGACTATGGAAGGCCGGCAGGAAATTTTTCAGAAAAACGGATATACAATTATTAAGGATTGTTATAACGCAGGTCCGGAATCTATGGCAGCGGCGCTGACGGTGCTGGGAAACAAGCCTGGGCGTCATGTGGCGGTGTTGGGAGATATGCTGGAGCTGGGTGTTTGTACCCAGGCAGAGCATTACAAGGTTGGCCGTATTGCTGCGGAAAAGGCGGACGTGTTGCTGGCCTACGGCCCTAACAGTGTACGTATGCTTTACGGCGCGCTTACTGGTGGCATGCCCCAGAACAGCGCCAGAGCCTTTACAGATCGGGAGCGGCTGGTGGCTGTGCTGAAGCAAGTTGCCAAGCCCGGGGACGTGATCCTGTTCAAGGGGAGCCGCGGTATGCGCATGGAGCTGGTACTGGAGCAATTTTTAGCAGAAGAATTACCGTCTTGATGAGAAAAAGAAAGAATAACAATCGGAGGAAAGATCCATGAACAAAGTCATCATAGCAGCAGTGGCCGGCGGTATATTATCCGGCGTGCTTGGCTATTTTCTAATGCCGGTGCTGCGGGCACTGAAGGCGGGACAGTCCATTCGGGAAATTGGTCCCACCTGGCATAACAACAAGGCGGGAACCCCTATGATGGGGGGGCTGATGTTCATTGGCGCGGCCATCATATGCCTGCTGGTGTGTATTCCTATGATGGAGGAATATACCGTGTTTTATGTACTGCTTTTAAGCCTGTGTTTCGGTCTGGTAGGTTTTTTGGATGATTTCTGCAAGATCAAATTCAAGCGGAATTTGGGGCTGACCTCCCTGCAAAAGGCATTGCTGCAGATGGCGGTTTCTGCGCTGTATCTGTACCTGCTGTATAAAGAAGGAAGCCTGACCAGTGATATTTATATCCCCTTCCTGGATACGACCTTTTATATCCATCCGCTGGCCTATATTTTCTTTGCTATGTTTGTTATGGTGGGCTGTGTCAATGCTGTCAATCTTACAGACGGCGTAGACGGCCTTTGCGGCAGTGTCACCATTCCGGTAATGGCATTTTTCACAGTAGTGGCGGTTGCTATGGGCCGGTATGATCTGGCTTTGCTTCCGGCAGCGCTGGCGGGCGGACTGGTTGCCTACCTGTTTTATAACTGGCATCCGGCCAAGGTGTTCATGGGGGATACAGGATCCCTGTTTTTAGGCGGTGTGGTCTGCGCTATGGCTTTCGCACTGGATATTCCACTGATCCTGGTGGCGGTGGGAATTGTGTACATCCTGGAGACCTTGTCTGTGATTTTGCAGGTGGCTTACTTTAAGCTGACCCATGGTAAGCGACTGTTTAAAATGTCGCCCATTCACCATCATTTTGAGATGTGCGGCTGGAAAGAAGAGAAAATTGTGATTGTCTTTACTGCTGTGTCCGCGGTAGCTTGTGTGATTGCCTGGTTCGGTGTTTTCGGGCGTGTGGGATAGACTGAGGGGATATTGGTATTTAACGCCGCTTAGTTTAAAGGAAAGGAGATCTTATGGCCATACAGACCCGTCTGTATGCCAAAGAGGACCGTCGCTTCGGGAGATCCCGGGCGGGAGAAAGTGTTGACATTCCATTTCTGATCATCCTGTTGCTTCTGCTGATTGTGGGATTGGCTATGCTGTATTCGGCAAGCTCGGCACAAAGTCAGTACGATACCGGTTATACGGATTCAACCCGGTACCTGCAGAAGCAGGGTGTATGTGCGTTGATAGGATTGGCCGCCATGGTGGCGCTGAGCAGAATTCCACCTGGTTTTTGGCTGCGCACAGCCTGGCCGCTGTATGGGGTCAGTATTGTGCTGCTCCTTTCGGTGCTGTTGTTTGGCCAGTCGGTAAATGGTGCCAAACGTTGGATCAATATTGCGGGGCTGCAGTTTCAGCCCTCTGAGATCGCGAAATTTACGCTGATCGTTTTATTTGCAAGACTTACAAAGGGTTTTGGTCGCGCTGCCAGGCAGTTCCGTTACGGTGTGTTGGGCTTTGGAGCAGCATTGCTGGGGATTCTGATTCCGCTGGCGCTGGAAAAGCATCTGTCCGCGATCATGCTTATGGGCATGGTTGCGGTAGTGATGATGTTTGTGGCCGGTACGAACCCTAAGTGGCTGATGGCCGGTGCTGGAGTGGCTGTTGTGTTCGTTGTGGTCTATGTGAGCCTAATGGGCTATGCAGGGGATCGGATTACTGCCTGGCTTCATCCGGAGCAGGACCCCAGTGATACAGGCTACCAGATTTTGCAGTCTCTTTATGCGATCGGCTCCGGTGGATTGTTCGGCCTGGGGCTGGGGAAAAGCAGACAGAAATATCTGTATCTGCCTTTTCAATATAATGACTATATATTTGCCATCATTTGCGAAGAGCTTGGCTTGCTGGGGGCGCTCCTTATTATCGTGCTGTTTGCGGCGCTGATCTTGCGGGGGTATTGGATTGCCCTGCGGGCACCGGACCGGTTTTCTACCGTGCTGGGTGCGGGACTGGTGACGCTGATTGCTGTCCAGACGATCCTGAATCTGGGGGTAGTGACCAATCTTCTGCCATCCACCGGTATTGCTTTGCCTTTTTTCTCCTATGGGGGGACGGCCTTGGCGGTGAATTTGGGTGAGATGGGGATTGTACTGAGTATTTCGCGCCAGCGCGATGAGATAAAGAAACAGGAGGGAATCCTATGAACGTGATTTTTACCTGCGGCGGTACCGGAGGACACATCAATCCTGCTATTGCCGTGGCCAATATACTGAAAGAACGCAAGCCGGACACCAAGATCCTCTTTATCGGTGCCCAGGGGCACATGGAGGAGAAGCTGGTTCCTGCAGCCGGTTTCGAACTGGTGACCCTGCCGGGCAGCGGCCTCAGCCGGAAGCTGAATCTGGCCGGTATCAAAAAGAATGTCAATGCGGTCAAGTGCGTGATCAGCGCAGTGG
>JAZNIG010000063.1:0-13472 GCA_045577355.1 Faecousia sp.
CTCTGTTGAAAGCGCAGGTGTCTTTGACCTTGATAGCGAATTGGATTTGTGGTTTTCTGGAATGGGCAGAGTTCGGTTCGAATTTGTAGCTCGTGCAAACGTTTCCGAAATTTGTCGCATCATTTCTGAGAGAGTTCTATAGGCGTTTACAGCGGAGTGATTTCACTCCGCTGTTTCTTTATTTCATTCCACTATGCTATGTATCGCCAAACAAAATCTGTCGATTGGTGTCAATGTTGTCAGTAAGGGGTCGCCTTCTCTAATCTTGAGGGTTCTTCTAATCTCTTTTGGAATCACAATACGCCCGAGGTCGTCTATTCTACGAACTATTCCTGTTGCTTTCATATATAAAAACTCCTTTAATTTCAAATCGTGATACTATTATTTGTAACTCGTGGGAATTTATACTGTGAGAATTTACTTTTTAGGTCGTGTGTGATATAATAAGTTCAACGAGGTGATTTAATGAAAATAACACTTGTTCTAAAAGAAAGTATTTATGACTGCAAAATAAAAATATCCGATTCTCACGGCGAACGATATTACTATATTTCGGCTTTATGTGAGGAAGGGATAACTTCCTCTTCAATCACAGCAGAAGTTTTTGATAATGAATTTTCTTTATCTCTTATTCCAATAACAGCAGATGTAAAATCTGTTTTAGAAGAAATCGAGGAGAACGATTGGAAAGATAGACTTGCTAAAAAGGCTACCGGCTTTTTGATGAATTCTCTGGATAAGATGATTCTACGCGTTGGTTGTAACTATCATATTGAGGGTTTACAAGATGGTGACCGATTAGATATCACTTTGCAGAACTATGTTTTTGGAACGTTTGACAAATTTGACATACTAGAATTAGTTCCAATGATTTATTCATTTTTTGAAGTAAGAAATTTCAATGATTTTTATAAATTAACCGACGCTTACGAAACCAATCGAAAAGATGTACTCAAATTCGCCAAAACATTTTCTCTTGCGGAAGTTCTTGGAAACGGATTTTTCCTAACTTTATTTACATATCCAATACAAGTAAGTCGAGTTAAACGCTTAACAAAAAATAAAAAAATATCAAAGGTTCTTACTAAGTTTAATAATTTAAGCGATACTGAGCGACAACGCATTCTTGAAAAACAGGAAAAATTCTTTGACAGATAACCAAAAGCGAGGTGAAATTCACCTCGCTTTTGCTATGTATACAAAACCACACCATCATTGTTTCGACACCAATGCGTTCAATGGGGCAAACCAGCGAAAGCCCTAGTGTTTATGCGGGTTTCATGCGGTTTGCCCTAAAATAACGCATTCCTCGATACGACGTACAATGCCTGTTGCAATGATGGGTAGCGCCTGCGTAAAAAACTGCCACTTTCATCTTAAATGCTGATCTGCTATAATAAAAAGCAAAATGACCCAACTGTATTTTTAGGAGAGATTGAATGTTGCAAGCACTGTATACTCCCCAGGGAGAGAATCTTCGGGGCACACCCTGGACAGTCTATCCCCGGCCCCAAATGCGTCGGGATAGTTATGTAAACTTGAATGGAGAATGGGATTTTGCAGTCTGCACAGATGGCAAGCCCACTTACGACAGAACCATTCTCGTGCCGTTTTGTCCGGAAAGTCTGCTTTCCGGAATCGGAGAGCATTTTCCTGAGGGCTGCGGACTGTATTATAAACGATCTTTTACTCTGCCTGCGGGGTTTCACAAAGGCCGTGTACTGCTCCATATTGGTGCGGCAGATCAAAAACTCACATGTTATGTAAACTGCAAACAGATTGGGGGCCATTTTGGCGGCTATGAAGCCATGATCTTTGATATTACAGACGCGTTGGCAACCGAAAACAGCCTTGTATTGTGCTGTAAGGACGACCTGCGGGATCAAAGCTATCCTTATGGCAAGCAGACCGTGAAACGGGGCGGAATGTGGTATACCCCGGTGACCGGCATCTGGCAGACGGTCTGGCTGGAAAGCGTGCCGGAAACTTATATCGCAAAGCTGGACATTCAGACGGATATGACTTCTGCTACGATCACTGTAATTCCTAAGCAGGATGGCAGGGTGATTTTAGACGGCAGGGAATACCTGCTGACCGACGGGAAAACGGTGATTACCCCGGAAAATCCCCATCTGTGGAGTCCCGAAGACCCCTATCTTTATGAATTTGCGGTGCAGACAGATACGGACCGGGTGCAGAGCTATTTTGCCTTGCGATTTATTGAGTCGAAAAATGTAGACGGTGTTCCCCGGCTATGTTTAAACGGCAGGCCTTACTTCTTCCACGGCCTGCTGGATCAGGGCTATTGGCCCGATGGCATCTATACCCCCGCCGCCCCGGCGTGCTACGCAGAGGATATTCTGGCCATGAAGCGGCTGGGCTTTAACACCCTGCGCAAGCATATCAAGGTAGAGCCGGAGGAGTTTTATTATCAGTGCGACAAGCTGGGCATGGTGGTTTTTCAGGATATGGTCAATAATGGGGACTACAGCTATATCCGGGATACGGTGCTGCCCACTGGGGGTCTGCAAAAGCTGCCGGATAAGCAAATGCATAAAGATCCTTCTGCCCGAAAACATTTTCTAGATGGTATGAAGGCAACCGTCAATCAGCTTAAAAATCACCCATGTATTCTGTATTGGACCATTTTTAATGAGGGTTGGGGCCAATTTGACAGTGATGCGGTCTATGCGCAGCTTCGCAAGCTGGACAGCAGCCGCATTATTGACACAACCTCCGGCTGGTTCCGGCAGAAAAAATCAGATGTGGAAAGTCTTCATATTTATTTCAATTTGTGGCACAGGCTGAAGCCTGCGGACAAACCCTTGGTACTTAGTGAGTTCGGCGGCTATACCTATGCCGTGGAGAACCATCTGTTTAACCCGGAGCAGTCCTACGGTTACAAGACCTGTACCGATCTGGAAAGCTTTCAGGCGCAGCTTATAGAGCTGTATCAGACACGGATCCTGCCTGCCATTCCCAAGGGGCTGTGCGCTGCGATCTATACGCAAGTCAGTGATGTGGAGGACGAGATCAATGGCCTGCTGACCTACGACCGGAAGGTCTGCAAGGTAGATGAAGCAGCCATGCAAAAATTAGCTGCGGAATTACAGCAATCCCTGACCCAAACGGCTACAGTGGTATAAATTTGTATTGATCGTGCAGTTTTAGCACAGCCATTGTAGGGCGGGGGCTTGCCCCCGCCGCCCGATAACTTACTGTTTGAAACGGCGGGAGACAGCCAGCGCCCTACAAACAATGATGCCAAATTGCCCGACAAACTGAAATTTAATGATTGGGACTGAATTTGTGCAAGCCTTTATTCAGCGCTTGATACAGCCACATAGCGCCGATGCTGATGGGCATCCATAGCAGAGTAAAGGGTAGACAGATCTGTCCGTAAAAATTCATGGGCATACTCCGATAGTCCCACACTGTATAGCTGCGGTTGAACAGCAGACCGGCCAAAAGCTCTACCGATGTGATAATTACGGTACCCATTAGCGCCCGAAAGGGCCAGTGCAGCCGGGGCTGGGTACGGTCCAGCTTCCCCAGCAGCAGAAAGCAGCTTCCGCCTGCAAAAAACATACTGCCGTGACTCCAGCCTCGCCAAAGCCATTCCAGGCCCACATAACCTAGACCCCCAACTATGAACAATAAAATAGTTTTCCCAAATTTCACACCAACCACCTCGTTTGTTAGCATGACCAAAAATTTCCGGAAAAATACGAAGATTTTCCTTGACAAAAAAGAAAGTGCTGTATATAATAACAAAGCTGATTTCGGCTATACTGAAATCAGATGACCACCCATGGCGGCGTAACTCAGTTGGTAGAGTAGCCGGTTCATACCCGGTATGTCACCTGTTCGAATCAGGTCGCCGCTACCAGGCCCGTTGGTCAAGCGGTTAAGGCACCGCCCTTTGACGGGGGTACCATGGGTTCGATTCCCGTACGGGTCACCAAAAAACAGACACCCTTCTGGGTGTCTGTTTTTTGCTAACCCGCGGGAAACGAATAATGCAAATCGCAATATGCCGGTGGCATATTGCTGCCCCCAGTTTAAAAACTGGGGGCTACGATCATTTCCGCCAACTGGTGGAAATACAAACGATTCCCGTACGGGTCACGTTTTAAATACAAAAGCATATGAACAAGATTTTAGGAGCTACCTGCGGTCGTCCGCGGGTGGTCACATAGACCGCCGATACATTCAAGATTTAGGGCGCGTTGCAAAATGCTGCAACGCACCCTTTTTATAATGAATATCAGAAAGGATCAGTCTTCCTTGCCCTTGGACAGCATCACGTTGGTGAGGATGCCAAGGATCAGGGCGCAGGCGATGGTGGTCAGGGTGATCTCACCAAAGCTGACAGTCAGGCCACCGATGCCGGGGATCAGAATCGCGGAAACCACGAACAGATTCTTGCTGGCACTCAGATTGACTTGCTGAATCATTTTCAGACCGGAAACAGCGATAAAGCCGTACAGCGCCACACACACGCCGCCCATGACGCAGTTGGGGATGGAAGCCAGGAAGGTGACAAAGGGTCCGAAGAAGGAAATAACGATGCACATAATAGCTGCGGTAGTGATGGTCACAACGGAAGCATTCCGGGTGATGGCCACACAGCCGACGGACTCGCCATAGGTGGTGTTGGGGCAGCCACCGAAGAAAGCGCCCACAGCGGAGCCAATACCGTCACCCAGCAGAGTGCGGTGCAAACCGGGCTCCTCCAGCAGATCGGAACCGATAATAGAGGACAGGTTCTTGTGGTCAGCGATGTGCTCAGCGAACACAACAAACGCCACAGGAATATAAGCAACCGCAATCGTAGCGATAAACGCGCCGTCGATTTCCTTGATGCCTTTCATAGCTTTCAGGAAGGTGAAATCAGGAATTGCAAAGATCTGCATATCCTTAAATGCTGCGAAGTTGATGATCTGTAGGGAAACATTGTCGGTAGCGATGCCGATCACCGTGAAGATAGAAGCCACAACATAGCCCACCAGAATACCCAGCACAAAGGGGATCAGCTTGATCATTTTCTTACCGTAAACAGAGAACGCAAAGATGGAAAATAGCGTGATGATGCCGCAGATCAGCGCCGCATAGGGACTGCACAGGGATACATTGGCTGCATCCACGACCTTACCGACGGTCAGATCGTTAACAGCATTGACAGCCAGAGAAAGACCAATGAGTGCCACAGTGGGTCCGATGACCACAGGGGGCATCAGCTTGTTGATCCAGTTAACGCCGACGAACTTAACAACAGCGGCAATGACTACATAAACCAAACCGGCAAAAACAGCACCGACGATCAAACCGGCATAACCGGCAGATGCAGAGGCTGCGCCGCCGAAGGCTGCGAACATAGAGCCGATGAAAGCGAAGGAAGATCCCAAAAATACAGGGCTTTTAAACTTGGTGAACAGCTGGTATACAATAGTTCCCACACCAGCGCCCAGCAGAGCGGCAGATTGGCTCATACCATTGCCGATAATCGCAGGGACAAGAATCGTTGCTGCCAAAATTGCCAGAACCTGCTGGAATGCAAACAGCAGCATCTGGCCGAACTTGGGTTTGTCTTTAATACCGTAAATCAGATTCATTTTTTGTCCTCCATATGTTCATTTTTGAACGAGATTCGTAAAAAAAGGAGGATATGCCGACCTTTGCCGTGGGGCATTCCTCCTTACTTTCCGAATGATCATTCCAATGGACAGTATATCCCTTATGTTGAAAAAAAGCAAGATTTATTTTGCTTTTTCCCGAAAAATAGCATTTTTATAGAAAAAAACTGTCCGGCAGAAGCTGTGCCAAGGTGCGGTTCTCGTATTGCCCCCGGACACCGGCCATATAGATAATAAAATCCTCACCGCAAAATTCACGCATTACCTGACGGCATACGCCGCAGGGCGGGAAGTAGCCGCTTATGATGCCGTCTTTGCCGCCGCAGACAGCAAGGGCCTTAAAATCCCGGTGGCCATCATAGACTGCCTTAAAAAAGGCAGCACGTTCGGCGCAGACCGTAGGGCCAAAAGCAGAATTTTCAATATTGCAGCCTTGGTAAACCGAACCGTCTGCACACAGCAGAGCCGCCCCTACCTTGTACCCGGAATAGGGCGCATAGGCGTGGCCCATGGCCTCCTCCGCCATCTGTATCAATTGTTCGGGCTTCATATTCTCTCCCCTTTTATACAAATCCGCGTGTTATTTCAGAATCCGGGCCGCGAAACTCTCTGCGGGGGTATCCAGATCCACTTCCAGCAACTCCGCCACAGTCGCAGCAATATCCGCGAAGGTTTTTCTGGTCCCTAAATTTACCGGCTTGACTTTTTTGCCCATCACCAGTAAAGGGACATATTCCCGGGTGTGGTCCGTGGTCGATGTATAGCCTGGGTCACACCCATGGTCTGCGGTAATCAGCACCAGATCCTCCGGCCCCAGTATCTCCAGGAATTGGCCCAGCCAGGCATCAAAATCAGACAGGGCCGCCGCATAGCCATCAATATCCCGCCGGTGGCCGTACATCATATCAAAATCCACCAGATTGACAAAGCACAGGCCGTGAAAATCCTTTTGGGCAAATGCCATAGTGTGGGCCATGCCGTCAGTGTTGCTTTTGTTGTACACATGCGCTGTCAGGCCCCGGCCCGCAAAAATGTCATGGATCTTGCCCACACCAATACAGTCTAACCCTGCGGCTTTTACCGCATCCAGCAGGGTCTGCCGGGGCGGTTCTAAGGAAAAGTCATGCCGGTTTGCTGTCCGCTTAAAATTTCCCGGTGTTCCAACAAAGGGTCGGGCGATCACCCGTCCCACGCCATGCTTGCCCAGCAGCAGCTTCCGGGCAATGCGGCAGTACTCGTATAGTTGTTCCGGGGGAACCACATCCTCATGAGCCGCGATCTGAAATACGGAATCCGCAGAGGTGTACACGATCAGGTCCCCGGTTCGCATATGCTCCGCGCCGTACCGTTCAATCACCGCAGTGCCGGACCAAGGGGCATTTGCCAAAATTTCACGACCGGTAGCCTGCCGGAAGGGTGTCAAAACTTCATCAGGAAATCCTTTTGGGTAGGTGGGCAGAGGAGTTTGGGAAATAAGCCCTGCAATCTCCCAATGGCCAATGGTGGTGTCCTTTCCCATAGAGGCCTCCGCCAACCGGGCATATGCCCCGGTTGCTGCAGTCTCTTTAGGCAGACATTCTACCCCCTCAATATTCCCCAGGCCCGCTCGGATCAGATTAGGAAGCTGCAGATTGGTAGAAGCCGCACAGGACCGCAGAGTGTTTACCCCTACATCCCCAAAGGCTATGCTGTCCGGCATCTGCCCAATGCCCAGAGAATCCAGTACGATCAAAAAGATTCTCTTCATGGCATCACGCTTCCATGGCGACCGCGGTATCCAGCGCCACCTTCATCATGGTGGTAAAGGCTGTCTGCCGTTCTTCGGAAGTGGTCACTTCTCCGGTCAGCACATGATCCGAAATGGTGCAGATGCACAGGGCCCGTTTACCGTACCGGGCTGCGTTCATATACAGGGCCGCTGCTTCCATTTCCAAGGCCAAAACGCCCATCTTTTTCAGACCGTAAACACTGTCCAGGCCCTGCGGCACGCCAATATGGTCACCATAAAACACATCTGAAGAATTAACGTTTCCCACATGAAAGCGGGCGTTGCGGGCCTTGGCCGCATCAACTGCCGCACTCAGCAGTTCATAGGACCCAATGGGCGCAAAGGTGCCGGGCAGGTGGAATTGGCTGGCAAAATTGGAGTCGGTGCAGGCACCCTGGGCCAAAACCAGGTCGTAGAGCTTGATATGCGCCTGAATCGCACCGGCAGAACCCACCCGAATGATATTTTCCACACCGTATGCATTATACAGCTCGTGGGAGTAAATACCGATAGCAGGCATACCCATACCGGAAGCCATCACGGAGACTTTCACGCCCTTGTAAGTGCCGGTATGGCCTTGCACACCCCGGACGTTATTTACTAAAACCGGGTTTTCCAGAAAATTTTCCGCAATAAACTTAGCGCGCAGAGGATCGCCGGGCATCAGGACTGTCTTGCCAAAATCCCCGGGCTTCGCACTGATGTGAGGGGTTGGTGTAGTTAACATAACATTCTCCTCCTTAATACGTACCGTCGTTATCAAGGCCTTTTGCGATCTTCACCACCCGGGAGGTGCCCAATCGGGACGCGCCCAGGGCAAGAAACTTCTCCGCATCCTCCAGACTGGAAATACCGCCTGCTGCCTTTATCTTCACATCTGGCCCTATATGGGCAGCGAACAGCTCCACATCCCGGAAGGTGGCGCCACCGGAGGAAAAGCCGGTAGAGGTTTTAATGTAGTCTGCCCCGGACGCGGTAACTGCCTGACACAGATTGATCTTTTCCTCGTCTGTCAGCAGGCAGGTTTCAATAATCACTTTCAGAATCTTGCCCTTGCAGGCAGCTTTCACCGCCTTGAGTTCCTCCAGAACCAGATCATATCTGCCGTCCTTGACCCAGCCAATATTGATCACCATATCGATCTCATCAGCACCCTTTTCTACCGCATCCCCGGCCATAAAGCACTTGGCTGCTGTGGTGTCGTAGCCATTTGGAAAACCGATCACCGTACAGATGTCCAACTTCTCCCCCACATAGGCCTTGGCTTGCTGCACATAGGCGGCAGGGATACAGACGGAAGCTGTTTGATAGGCCATGCCATCATCGCACACCTGCTGGATCTGGTCCCAGGTTGCGGTCTGACTCAACAGAGTGTGATCACATTTTTTCAGAATCTCTGACAGTTCCATTATTTTATGCTCCTTCTGTTATCCATATGATTTGTGCTGCCGCAGTCGGTTGCGTTTTGTCCTTAGGTAACTTTGCATTTATCGGGCAGTTTTAGCACAGCCCCCGCCCTACAACGGGTAACGCGAAACAGCCCGACAAACTGAAATTTGTCTTTTACAACAACGGATTATCACCTGATTTTTTCTCCGTTTAAAATGGCCTCCTGAAGCCGGTCCCCTTCGTAGCGCAGGGTCAGCAGGAAGAAGGGTGCATCCTGCCACAGAAGATCCAAAAAAATCTGATCGCCTTCCCATTTGGGAAGCTGGTCTATAAAATCACGGCTGACCCATTGCAAATCGCCCTCATCACATTCTCTCAGTTCTCCTTCAAACCCGTCTGCTGTAAAAAGATACATGTATTCTCCCTCAGCCTGGTCGCTTAAGAAGGTGATGATACCCCGACACCGCCAGCTTGTCAGCGTAAGCCCTGTTTCTTCTTTAGCTTCCCTGAGCAGACAGGCATCCGGAGATTCCCCTGTTTCAAATTTGCCGCCGATGCCGATCCATTTATCCTTATTAATGTCATTTTTCTTTTTTACCCGGTGCAGCATTAACACCTGGTCTGCCTGAGTGATATAACAAAGGGTGGAATTGATCATGGTAACCCTCATTTCAGAAGCCGGATGGCGTGGTGCAGATTCACTGCATCTACTTGTTTATGGCCTTCTTCCCGCTCACCGTCCAGGGTCCAGGGCATATTGGCAGGGGCGGTGATCCGGATGCGGGAGGCACTGCGGAACGTGATCATTTTACAATTATACCGCTGCTTCTGCACGGCTTGAATACACTCGGCAATCTCCGCCAGATCCCGGGGTGCCCGGACCAGCAGCACCTCAAATTTACCATCTGCCATGTCTACCTGCTTGGGGTCCAGGGTCAGAATACCGCCCACACTGGTGGAATTACAAATAGCGCCAAACAAGAAATCATCTTCCACGGTTTCGTCACCCAGTTCCATTTTTACATGGACCTTCTTGATCTGGGAAATCTCCTGAATACCATCCAACACATAGGCGGTATGACCCAGAGCGTTTTTGATATTTTGGGGCGTGGCGTAGCTGGCCCGGGTGAAGGCACCAAAGGAAGCCACATAGGTAAAATACCGCTGGCCAAAGCTGCCAACATCCACATGCACAGGACTGCCCTGTACGATCCGCTTGGCGGCATCCACAAAACTTCCGGTCAGACCCAGTGTTTTGGCAAAGTCATTGGTGGAGCCGGCAGGAATATAGCCGAGGGGTGTCTGCAGGCCCAGACTCAGCAGGCCGGACACCGTTTCATTAAAGGTACCGTCACCGCCGCAGCATACAACCACATCTACATCTGCCGCCCGCTCCCGGACAACACGGATCGCATCTCCCTGGCAGGCAGTCATATACGCGTCCACCTGATAGCCGCCCCGATTAAAAATTGCAATGATGTCCGTGACCACCCGGTTAGCTTTACGCATACCGGCATAGGGGTTCATTACAAACAGCATTTTTTTCACTTGGCAGCACCTCTCTTTTAAGGTTTATGCTATCTTTATTATAGCACCCATAACGGAAAGCGCAAGCCGAATTTCAAACCGGCAAAAATTTACGCTTTTTCGGCAGGTAAAAGGGCGCATTGCATTTTGCAACGCGCCCTACTTATATTAAGAGTCCAGCTATGAATGAAACACAGTCAAATCACATGCAGAGCAATCAGCACCTGCACCACAACAAACGCCACATAGATAGCCAGCAAGGTGCCGCCCTGCCAGCGGTACAGCTTCTTCTTGAACACTGCAGGGAGGGTCATCAAAGCCATAACGCCCACCATCAGCGGCAGTTCCATCACCAGTGAGGTATTCTGTCCAAAAATGGTACTGCCCTCAGGAACAGTAAAGGGGGAAAGGGTTACAGCAACGCCGGATACCAGTACCAGATTAAAGATATTGGCGCCGATGATATTGCCCAGGGACAACGCTCCATGACCTTTTGCCAGGGCAGTAATCGCAGTGACCAGTTCAGGCAGGCTGGTGCAAAGAGCAACGATGGTCACACCTACTACTTCTGTGGGGATGCCGGCCATGGTGGCCAGAGAAACAGAGGAGCCCTCCAGCATATCCGCGCCAACAGCGATCAACGCAGCGCTGACGATCAGCACGATCACATCTTTCACAAGAGAGCCGCTGTTTTCCTGTTCTGCTTCTCCGTGTTCGTCAGCGGACACGGGATTTTTGAAGCCCTGGCGAATCGTCAGAATCATGTACACGGCAAAAACACACAGCATCACTAGTCCCAGCCAGCGGTCAAAGGAGCCGAACACATAAGCTGCCACCAGATAAATCGCTGCGGACAGGAAGAAGAACAGAACAGGCATGGTGATCGCCTTGCGGTTTACAGGCGCGGGACGGATTGCAATCGTCAGGGCAGCAATCAGGGACGTATTGCAAATAATAGAACCAATGGCATTGCCATAGGCAATGGCACCGTTTTGGTTTACCGCGGCAGTGGCGGATACCATGACCTCCGGTAAGGTAGTGCCAATGGAAACCACAGTGGCACCAATAATAATCTCCGGCACACGGAACCGCTTGGCAATGCCGGTGGCGCTGTCCACAAACCAGTCACCGCCCTTAATGAGCAGCACCAGA
This sequence comes from Faecousia sp., assembly GCA_045577355.1. Lineage (GTDB taxonomy): Bacteria > Bacillota > Clostridia > Oscillospirales > Oscillospiraceae > Faecousia. The sequence goes on from JAZNIG010000063.1 coordinate 11,473, forward strand.
CCCACAGCGAAAAGGGCCAAAGAGCCGACCAGGGAATCGGTTAGGCCGTTATACCAGGAAAAGAACGCGTCAAACATAGTAATAAACTCCTTTGCTTTATACCGGCTGCACTGTGCCGGAAAAATACACGAAAAAAATCCGCCCGGCAATCAGCCACGCGGAGGTACCCATAAGGGAACATGCATAGCCGAACCGTTACACATGAGTCTCGCGATTCAAAGCACGCCAGGCCGGAAAGGCCGGGAATGTTGGCAAGCTACGCATATCTATGCGCTCGCTACTCCCTCACAGATTTTTTATTTCTTACTATAAATTACCACGCCAAAAACAAAAAGTCAACCGATTTTCCTAAAAAACAGGCGGCGGTGGTTTTCAGAAGTATCCGATAGATTGACACTCGCAGGGCGGGACGTTATAATGATTTGCATCAGGAGGAATCACCATGGAGGAAGGGCTTTTACAGGCAAAGACTATTCTGGAGACAGAGGGCTGTACCTGCGTTCTTTGGGGGCAGGGAGCTGTGTATAAAAGCACCCAGCGGGGCGTTCGTCCGCTGTTGGATTTTTTGGATGCCGGGCTGGATGTGGCCGGGTTTTTCGCTGCGGATAAAGTGGTAGGCAGGGCTACGGCGTTTTTGTACTGTTTGCTGGGAATAAAAGCAGTTTATGCGCCGGTTATGAGCTTGCCGGCATTGGAGATCCTGCGCAGTTACGGCATTGAGACTAGATATGAGTGCAAGACACCGGCGATCCGCAACCGGACCGGGGATGGGATTTGTCCCATGGAGACGGCAACCCGGAACGTACAGAATCCTCAGGAAGCGTTGGAAGCGATTCGTCAGGCACTGCGAATTTTGCAGTAATTTTCACAGATGCAACCCCCGGAAAAACGCGCAGCGTCCTTTCTGCTTTATTCAATAAGCAAATCGAATTTATTGCTTGCCTTTTCCTGTTATTGGCGGTATAATGCGAATATAACTATACAAACATACATTAGGAGGTACATTATGAAGAAAAAACCGATTTTGGTAGTTATGGCTGCCGGCATGGGAAGCCGCTACGGCGGACTGAAGCAGATTGATCCGGTGGGAAGCCACGGTGAGGCGATCCTGGATTTCTCCCTGTTTGATGCACACGAGGCTGGCTTTGAGACTGCCGTTATCATCATTAAAGAAGCGATCCGCAAGGATTTTATGGACACCGTAGGTGCCCGCCTGCAGAAGTGTCCCATGGAGATCCGCTATGCTTATCAAGAGCTGACCAAGATCCCCGAGGGCTTCACCATTCCCGAGGGCCGTACGAAGCCCTGGGGTACCAGCCATGCAGTATTGTGTGCTAAGGAAGCAATCGACGGTGCTCCCTTTGCGGTTATCAATGCCGATGACTATTACGGAAAGTCCGCCTTCCGGGCTATTTATGACTATCTGAGCAATGCCCAGGATACCGATGTATATGATTGCTGCATGGTAGGTTACCTACTGGGCAATACCGTAACGGATCACGGCAGTGTGGCAAGAGGCGTGTGCGCCACAGATGAAAACAGCAACCTGACCGCCATTGTTGAGCGCACCAAGATTGAAAAGTACCCCGGCGGCATCCATTTCACAGAGGATGACGGCACAACCTGGACGGATCTGGCTGCTGATACCCCTGTTTCCATGAACATGTTTGGTTTTACCCCCGGTTTCCTGGATGCGTTGGAAGCAGGACTGCCTCAGTTCCTGGCAGAGATGGTTCCGGGCAATCCTCTGAAGGCGGAGTATCTGCTGCCCACCACTGTTTCCGGTCAATTGAAGGAAGGAAAGACTACTGTTAAGGTGCTGCGTTCCGCGGATAAGTGGTATGGCGTAACCTATGCCGCTGATAAGCCCCAGGTAGTGGCGGCCCTCAAGGCGCTGACAGAGGAAGGCAAATATCCTGCAGACGGCCTTTGGAAGTAAATAACATAGGCCTGCTGCCGCGGCAGCAGGCCTATCTATGTAAAGCCCCTGCCCGGCAAAT
>JAZNIG010000064.1:0-12243 GCA_045577355.1 Faecousia sp.
ATGCTGGACGCCACAGCTGCATAAAGCCTCCCTCTGATGAGGGAGGTGGCACAGCGAAGCCGTGACGGAGGGAGAGAATATCGGGCCGCACTTCTCTCCCCCAGCTTCGCTATCGCTCAGCAGCCCCCTCGTCAGAGGGGGTCTTAAGTGGGCTTCATCTTTACACCCACGTCCTTGTTAACGATCCCACCACCGGCTATGGTATTTTTATTGAAAATATGATAGACGCAGCGGCATAATCGTAGGGCGGGGGCTTGCTCCCGCCGCCATTATCGCTCTCATTTCAAACGGCGGGACCAAGGCCCCGCCCTACGCTTAGGTTTAAACAACAGCAAATAAGGAGAATGATTATGGATTTCTACAAAGTTCCTATCGGCTTCGGTATGGCGTTGGCTATGAACCAACCCGCCATGAACGCCTATTCCGCCATGACCGAACAGCAAAAGCAGGATATTCTGAACCGTGCCCATAATGTCCGCTCTGAGCGCGAAATGCACAACCTGGTAGCAAGCCTTGCCAAGGGTACAATCTCATAACCTGGGGGTGGCTATCCTGCCACCCGTTTTTTCTTTCACCTTTCTTTTTTGTTCAATCAATCCTGCTCCCTGATTCTAAGCTGCCAAAAGGCTACCGCGCTGGCAGCTGCTACATTCAAAGAGTCCACACCGTTGGACATAGGGATGCGTACTGTATAATCACAGCTGGTAATGGTGGTGTGTGCCAATCCATCCCCTTCAGAGCCCAGCACAACCGCCAACTTTTCTTCTGCGAGCAAAGCAGGATCTTCAACAGATATGGAATCCTCTGTCAATGCCATAGCCGCGGTCTTAAAGCCCATATTGCGCAGCTTGTCTATCCAATCCTCCCCCACAAAGGTCCATGGCACCTGAAATACCGTGCCCATGCTGACTCTGGCCGACCGGCGATACAATGGATCGCTGCATCCGGCAGTCAACAGCACCGCATCCATACCCAGTGCTGCCGCAGAACGGAAAATCGCGCCCACATTGGTAGGATTCATAATATCCTCCAGCACTGTGATCCGCCGGGCTCCTTTCACCACCTGCTTCAAATCCGGCAGCGGGGGACGGCGCATGGCGCACAACAATCCTCGGGTAAGCTGATAGCCGGTCAACTTTGTAAGTACATCCAATTCCGCTGTGTATACCGGAATATCCCCGCAACGCTCCATGGCTTCCAGCGATTCTCCCACCATACGGCTATGCTCTACCAGAATCGACACCGGCTCATATCCCGCATCCAGCGCCCGCAGGATCACCTTGGGACTTTCTGCAATAAACATGGCCTTTTTGGGTTCAAACCGATTCAAAAGCTGGGCCTCGGTGAGCCTTGCATATATGTCCAGCTCCGGTGCTGCAAAATCCGTTATTTCAATAATCTTCCCCATTGTTCTCTCTCCTACGCACTGTTTGTCTCCTATTATAGTCCCGCTTTTCTATCCTGTCAAATTTGCATTGCTTGTTTTCAGCTGTCATTGCCTGCCACAAACAAACCCTTGCAAAGCCGCGCAGAAGAACATATAATATAGGCAATACTTTACAGCCCAACAGAAATTAGCGAATAAGGAAAGGGATCGTATGAAAGTTACATTACAAAATCTGACAAAGATATTTCCCAGCCGGGATAAGAAAGCCGGCAAAGAGGTGGTTGCCGTCTATGATTTCACCTTTGAGATCCCCGACGGCAAGCTGATCGGCCTGCTGGGCCCCTCTGGCTGCGGCAAGAGTACAACGCTGAATTTGCTCTCCGGCTTACAGAAGCCTACCGGCGGCCGCATTTTCTTCGGTGACGAGGATGTTACGGATCTGCCTGCGGAAAACCGGGGTGTGGGTCTGGTATTTCAGAATTATGCCCTATATCCCCACCTGACCGTGCTGCAGAATATTCTGTTCCCCTTGCAGAATCTGAAAGGAAAGGACAAACTCAGCAAGGAGCAGATGATGGAAAAGGCCCGGGAGGCTGCCCGGCTGGTGCAGATCGATGAGTTAATGGACCGGAAGCCCAATGAACTGTCCGGCGGTCAGCAGCAGCGGGTGGCAATTGCCCGGGCGCTGGTAAAGATGCCACGGGTGCTCCTGCTGGACGAGCCACTATCCAATCTGGATGCCCGGCTGCGGCTGCAGACCCGGGAAGAGTTGAAGCGGATCCAGGCCCAGACCGGCATTACCACCGTATTTGTAACCCATGACCAGGAGGAAGCCATGAGCATCTCCGATCTGATCGTGGTGATGAAGGACGGAGTGATCCAGCAGATCGGCAGGCCCCAGGAGGTCTATGATGACCCCGCCAATCTGTTTGTGGCAAAATTCCTGGGCACACCGCCGATCAATGTCTTTGACGGCTGTATTCAGCAGGGAAAGCTTTATATTGGGCAGGAACCTATGCTGAATGTGGATTGCGATTATGAAGGGCAGATTGCAGTGGCTGTCCGTCCCGAGGGCTTTGTTCCCTGCGACAGTGGCGCGCTCCACTGCGGATTAAAACAGGTAGAGGTCATGGGCCGGGACACCAGCATCGTCTGTGACCATCCCTCCTTCAGCGGCAGCAGCTTCCGTGCCATTATTGACTCTGACGATATCTCCCGTATTTCCGGCAAGACGGTCTGCTTTGACCTGAAGTCCCAGAAGGTATTTCTGTTCCGGAAGGACACCGGCGCGCGTATTCGCTGCATATTGGGAGTGTAACCATGGAAAAAAGAAATTTAAAGGCTTGGCTGTATCTGCTGCCTGCAATTGCCTTTCTGGTGGCATTTTTGGTATACCCCCTGATCGATGTGCTGATCTACTCTCTGGAGGAGGGCTATAACTCCGCGTCCCAGACCTATTTCGGCGTAGGTCTTTATAACTATGCCTATGTGCTGCAGGATCCTTATTTCCTGCAGGCGCTGAAAAACACCTTCCTGCTGGTGATCATCACTGTGCCCCTGTCCACCGGCATCGCTCTGCTGATCTCCGTGGGACTCAATTCTATCCGCCCGCTGCGCAATCTGTATCAGACCGTCTATTTCCTGCCTTATGTGACCAATACGCTGGCAGTTGGCCTGGTATTTATGATCCTGTTTAAGCCCACCGCATACACAGAAGGCTTTGCAAATCTGCTGATCAATTGGTTCGGTGGCAAATCCGTGGACTTTATTGACGGTCCTTACTTGGCCAAAATGTTTGTACTGTGCTTCTATACAATCTGGGTGGTCATGCCCTTTAAGATCCTGATCCTGACCGGCGCGCTGGCTTCCGTAAACCAGACATATTACAACGCCGCCAAGATCGACGGAACTTCCCGGCTGCGGGTATTTACCCGCATCACTCTGCCCATGATCTCTCCTTCGGTGTTCTACCTGGTCATTACCGGCTTTATCGGCGCGTTTAAGGCCTACTCCGATGCCGTGGCACTGTTTGGCACAGACCTGAACGCGGCGGGCATGAACACCATTGTGGGCTATGTATATGATATGCTCTACGGAAACAGCGGCGGTTATCCGTCCTATGCTTCCGCGGCGGCCATATTGCTGTTTACCATTGTGCTGACCATTACCTGCATCAACCTATTGGTCAGCCGGAAACACGTTCACTATCATTGAGGGAACTGCCATGGAAAAACAATCTGAATTCAAACAACTGGAACACTCTGCCAAACGGAAGCAGACCATCCGGAATATACTGGTGTACACTTTTTTGACTGTCTGGGCAGTGATGGTGCTGTTTCCATTTTACTGGATGGTCTTGACCTCCCTGAAAAGCTACGGTGCATACAATTCGGAATTTATCCCCCAGTTATTTACACTGTCGCCCACACTCCAGAATTATTTAGATGCTTTTACTGCTGTGCCCCTGGCGGACTATCTGCTGAACACTGTGATCTTCACCCTGTCCACTACAGCGATTATGCTGGTGGTGACGGTACTGGCTGCTTTTGCTTTCTCCCGGCTGGAGTTTCGGGGAAAGAACCTGGCCTTTACCCTGTTTCTGTCGCTAATGATGATTCCAAGTGAGTTGGTGGTTATTACCAACTTCGTGACCATTACAGATCTGGACCTGCGCAACAGCTTTATGGGCCTGATCCTGCCCAGCGTTGCTTCCGTGTTCTACATTTATTTATTAAAGGAGAACTTCTCCCAGATCCCGGATGAACTGTACTATGCCGCCAAGGTGGACGGTACTTCGGACCTGAAGTACCTGTTAAAGGTCATGGTTCCCATTTGCAGACCTACGCTGATCACCATTACCATTCTGAAGGTGATCGAGTGCTGGAACAGCTATGTATGGCCCCGGCTGATCACCGATGACCAGGCCTTCTTTCTGGTGTCCAACGGCATTCAGGAGATCCGGGAAAACGGCTTTGGCCGGGAGAATATTCCGGCGATGATGGCGGCAGTGGTCGTGATCTCGGTGCCGCTGATCGTGCTGTTTCTGATCTTCCGGAAGAAGATCATGGCAGGCGTGTCCAGAGGAGGAATGAAGGGATGAGAAGATTCATTGCATCGGCGCTCCTGCTGTGCCTGCTTGCAGGGCTGTGCGGTTGCCACGGAGCAAGGGGCATGGATGCCTTTTCTGTGCCGGAAACCTTTGACACCTCCCGTGATTATGAGATCACCTTCTGGGCAAAAAATGATACTAATATAACTCAGGTAAGCATTTACGAGAAAGCAATCGCGGATTTCGAAGTGCTCTATCCCAATATCAAAGTTAATCTGCAGCTGTATACGGATTACGGTAAGATTTATAACGATGTGATTACCAATCTGTCTACGGGAACAACCCCCAATGTGTGTATTACATATCCGGATCATATTGCCACTTATATGACCGGTAAGAATACTGTCGTGCCCCTAAGCGGGCTGTTTGCTCACGAAAAATACGGTCTGGGCGGAAGCGAGCTGCGCTTTGATGGACCTACCAAAGGCGAGATCATTCCGCAGTTTCTGGAAGAATGTAAGCTCAGCGAGGAATACTACGCACTTCCCTACATGCGTTCTACAGAAGCGTGCTATGTGAATAAGACCTATGTGGAAGCGCTGGGCTTTACCTTACCTGAGATACTGACATGGGATTTCATATGGGAAGTATCCGAAGCAGCAATGAGGAAAAATGCAGACGGCACTTTCTTTGTAAACGGACAGAATGTTATGCTGCCGTTTATGTACAAATCTACAGACAATATGATGATCCAGATGCTCAGGCAGCTGGATGCGGATTATTCTACTGATTCCGCACAGATCAAGATCTTTAACGATACCACAAAAGAACTTCTGTACACGGTGGCGGAGCATTCTGAAACAAAGGCGTTTAACACCTTTAAATCTACCGGTTATCCTGCCAATTACCTCAATGCCGGACAGTGCATTTTTGCGGTAGATTCCACAGCGGGTGCTACCTGGATGGGTACGGATGCCCCTCTGGTGGATATTCCGGAGGATAAGCTGGTCCATTTTGAAATTGAAGTAATGGCAATTCCACAGTTTTATCCGGAGCAGCCCAAAATGATTTCGCAAGGTCCGTCTGTTTGTATCTTCAACAGGAAGGATACACAGGAAGTATTGGCATCGTGGCTGTTTGCCCAATATCTGCTGACAAACGAAGTGCAGATTGCCTACTCCCAGACAGAGGGCTATGTGCCGGTAACCTCTAAAGCCCAGCACAGCGAAGTCTATCAGGATTATCTTTCCCGGGAAGGGGAAGACAATGACCTTTACTATTCGGTGAAGCTGCAGGCAACAAAACTGTTGTTAAACAACGTGGGCAATACCTTTGTTACGCCTGTATTTAACGGCTCAGCATCTCTGCGAAACGCTGCAGGCCAACTGATTGAGGAAGTAAGAAAAGCCACCCGGCAGGGAAAAAAGATAGACAACAAGTATATGGATTCTCTATTTGCGGAAATGAAGGCGCTGTACCGTCTGAACCAGACCGGCACAGTAGGTGCCTCCAAGCAGGAGATAGGACCGCTTCCGCCAATGGCGGTGGGTCTGCTGGCAGGTCTGGCTGTGATCTGGAGTGGCATGGGTATCTATGTGGCGGTAAATGCTGTGCAAAAGAAAAAAGTACAGAAAAAGATTGATTTCTGAAAAATATTATGTATAATGAAGCTGTACGTTTGAAGGCAAAGCGTTAGCTTAATTGAAAAGGAGAAATGAATATGAAAAAAATGCTTGCTCTTTTGTTGATCGGTTGCATGGTCTTTGCGTTTGCTGCCTGTGGTGTCAACAATGGTCCTGCTGTTATGACCTATGCGGAGTTTATGGCTGCTGAAGTAGAAGCCGAGTGCGTAGTGGAATTCTATGTGCAGGCTACTCAGGGCTGGTGGTTCAACAGCGAAGTTAACTCCGGTGTGATCACCATTTACGGCCAAACCGAAGAAGGTGGCTACTTCAGCTACAACACCAAGTGCGACGAAGCTACCTCTAAGCTGCTGGTTCCCGGCACCAAGATCCGTGTTACCGGCAACAAGGCAGTGTTTGACGGCGAAGTGGAAATTATGAACGGCACGCTGGAAATCTTGAAAGCTGATCCCTGGATCGCTCCCAAGCTGGATGTTACTGCTCTGATGGGCACTGACGGGCTGGAAAGCCACATGAACAAGAAGATCGAGATCAAGGGTGCTACCGTTGTGGCTTCCAATGACGATGGTGCAGCGTTCCTGTACAAGTGGAACGGCTCCGGCAAGGAAGGCGACGACCTGTACTTCAAGGTCTCCATTGGTGATAAGACCTATTCCCTGTGTGTAGAGTCCTATCTGTGCGGCCTTGGCACTGATGCCTACGAGGCAGTTCGCAATCTAAAAGTTGGCGATGTCATCGACCTGGATGGCTTCCTGTACTGGTATCAGGGACCTCAGCCCCACATCACCGGCGTTGTAAAGAAGTAATTTCTGTTGCTTGATCCCCTGTGCGGTTTCCGTGCAGGGGATTTTACTTTTCTTTCAGAGATTTCTTTCAGGATTTCTTCGAAAAGGCTTGAAAGCTGGGTCCAATAATGGTAAAATATTCTTGCATATTATCGTGTTTTCACCTGCACCAGCAGGAGACGCAAAACAAGGAGGAAAACCATGACTTCCAGTGAAAAGAAGCAACTGCAAATCACTGCCTGCAAGGTCCGCATGGGTGTAATCGAATCTACCCATGGTGCCAAGGCAGGTCACCCCGGCGGCAGCCTGTCTGCTGCGGAGATCTTCACCTACCTGTACTTTAAGGAAATGAACATCGATCCGGCCAATCCCAAGTGGGAAGACCGGGACCGCTTCGTTTTGAGCAAGGGCCACACAGCTCCCGGCTTGTATGCAGTACTGGCAGAGCGGGGCTACTTCCCTGTGGAAGACCTGCCCACCCTGCGTCATATCGACAGCTACCTGCAGGGCCACCCCAACATGAACACCGTACCTGGCGTAGATATGTCCACCGGCTCTCTAGGCCAGGGCATCTCCGTTGCTGTGGGTATGGCGCTGGCTGCCAAGTACACCGGCAAGACCAACCGGGTCTATTCTCTGCTGGGCGACGGCGAGATTCAGGAAGGCCAGGTGTGGGAGGCATGCATGGCAGCAGCCCACTATAAGCTGGACAACCTGTGCGTGATCGTGGATAACAACGGACTGCAGATCGACGGCAGCGTTGCTGATGTAATGAGCCCCTATCCCATTGTGGATAAGCTGGCCGCCTTCGGCTTTGAAGTCCAGCAGATCGATGCCCATGATTTTGATGCTATTGAAGATGCATTCCAGAAGGCGAAGAAGACAGAAGGCAAGCCCTCTGCTATCGTGATCAAGAGCGTAAAGGGCAAGGGTGTTTCTTACATGGAGAATCAGGCCGGCTGGCACGGCAAGGCACCCAATGATGCCGAGTACGAGCAGGCAATGAATGAATTGAAGGCCCAGCTGGCAGAATTGGAGGCGATGTAATTATGGCAGAGATGAAGAAAGTCGCGACCCGTGACAGCTACGGCAATGCGCTGATTGAATTAGGCAAGGAGCATGACAATCTGGTGGTTCTGGATGCGGACCTGGCTGCCGCTACCAAGACCGGTGCATTTATGAAGGTATTCCCCGAACGCCACTTTGACTGCGGCATTGCGGAAGCTAATATGATCTGTATGGCTGCCGGTATGGCCACCGCAGGTCTGGTGCCCTTTGCGTCCAGCTTCGCCATGTTTGCTGCAGGCCGTGCCTTTGAGCAGGTCCGCAACTCCATCGGCTATCCTCATCTGAATGTAAAGATCGGTGCCACCCACGGTGGTATCTCCGTAGGTGAGGACGGCGCAAGCCATCAGTGCTGCGAGGACTTTGCCCTGATGCGCTCCATCCCCGGCATGACTGTGATCTGCCCTGCGGATGACGTGGAAGCCAAGGCCGCTGTAAAGGCTGCTTATGAGATGGACGGTCCTGTATACCTGCGCTTTGGCAGATTGGCTGTGCCTGTGTTCCATGAGGAAGACTACAACTTCCAGATCGGTAAGGGCGAGATCCTGCAGGATGGCACCGATGTGGCCATCATTGCCAACGGCCTGCTGACCTACGAGGCCATCAAGGCCGGTGAGGAGCTGAAGACTGCCGGTATCAACGCTATGGTTATCAACATGGCTACCATCAAGCCCCTGGATGAGGCGCTGGTTCTGGAAGCAGCTAAGAAGTGCGGCAAGATCATCACTTGCGAGGAGCACTCTGTGATCGGCGGTTTGGGTGAGGCTGTGTGCAGCCTGCTCAGCGAAAAACTGCCCACACCTGTACGCCGTATCGGTGTGAACGACGAGTTTGGCCACTCCGGTCCTGCTGTGGATCTGCTCAAGCAGTTCGGCCTGACCAACGATCACATCGTCAAAGCCGCAAAGGACTTCTGCGGCAAGTAATTTTTAAAATAAAGGGACGCGTTGCAAAATGAAGCAACGCGTCCTTTCGCTTACTTATTGAAATATTTGTATTTATCGTTCCGTTTCTGTACACCTATTGTAGGGCGGGGGCTTGCTCCCGCCGTTTAAAACAGTCGGTTATCAGGCGGCGGGAGCAAGCCCCCGCCCTACAAACAATGATGTAGAATCGAGCGATAAACTGAAATTTGCCGTTCGGAGAGCGTCGTAAAAGTACGATCTCACATCCGCTTTCCGGTGACCTGATACATCCGTTCATCGGATATCTTTGCGGTCACAGTCAGGTATTTGGCAAATATATCAGCCAGATCATCCTCGTGCATAAGGCCTACGGAAACCTTACTGGCGCGGCCCTCATGATGGTGGTCAATAGCTACACGGCTCATACCGTGGGCTACCGTCAGAGTCCCGCCGGGCTTTAACAGACCGGAGAGTACCTTAATCAAGTTTTCTGGGTCTGGAAAATGAGGAAAGGCATTGTAAAGCATAATACAGTCAAATGCCCGGTCAAAGCTTGTTGTCTCCACATCTCCGCAGAGTACCTGCACTTGGGGAAATTTCCGGCGGGCAATCCTTACCATTTCCGGCGAAATATCAATCGCGGTCACGGATTCCACGTCCCGGCTCAGATAGTCCGGAAACAGGACGCCTGTGCCGCAGGCCACATCCAAAACGGATACACCTGTCCGCACCCCGGCGTGTTCCAATATTGTATGGATAATACTGTCGGATCGAATCATCTCCGCATCCCACTGGGAAGCCCGCTGATCAAAAAATGAGATGATATCCTGCTTATTCATACCGTCTCCTTCCTATACCGCTGAGGCAGCAGCTTGGCTCTGGTCAGGGTAAACACCACCAGTGGAATCAGTGCAAGCTGAATCACAATGCCGGGGATTCCGGTAACCAGCGAGGTGGTAACCCAGGCAAAGGGGGCTGTGCCGGGGGAAAAAATCAAGGATTTGGCCAGACCCGCTAACACACGGCCAATCACCATCGCAGTGATCATACTGATATACAGATCTGCAATGGGCTTTTTGGTATGAACAAACAGCATCATCAGGCCAGTCACACAACCATAGGCAGCACACTCCACCATCATGGACGGCAGCATTGCCGCAGGCGGCATGCCGGTCAGCAGGCTGGACAGCACCGGCCCCAGCAGGCCGCAGATAAAGCCAAAGGGCCAGCCGCACATCAGACCGCACAGCAGCACCGGGATATGCATGGGAAGTAAGATCATTCCTGCATTTTGTACTGCGTGAAATGCCATGGGCAGCACCACACACAGCGCTATGCAGGCAGCGGTAAAGACCAGCTTTTTCACATAGGACATTTTCATAAAACCGTCTCCTTTTTCTTTATGACCCCTATTATAACGGCCTAGTTCCCGAAGCGGAAGCCCCCCTGGGGGTTGAAAATGACAAATTTGTATTTATCGGGCTGTCTTAGTATAGCCATTGTAGGGCGGGGGCTTGCCCCCGCCGTTTAAAACAGTCGATTATCAGGCGGCGGGAGCAAGCCCCCGCTCTACAAACAATGATGTAGAATCGAGCGATAAACTGAAATTTGACTTTTCCGGAAGAAATTTGCTATATTATAGGCAGAAAGGTTGGGTGTCATGGTTGCGGATTGTCATATTCATATGGTGCTGGATGGGGTAGATTGGCGAACCTCCATTGAACGGCACAGTCAAATCCCTCAGATAAGCCGGATCCGAAAGGTGCTGGCCCATTATAATACACTGGGTTATACCTACCTGCGGGACGGAGGAGACCGCTGGGGCGTCGGCGCAATGGCCCGCAGGCTTGCCCCGGAATACGGCATTACTTACCGCACCCCCCTTGCCCCCCTGTGCAAGACCGGACATTACGGCAGCTTTATCGGTCTCACCTACAGCGCCATGGCAGAATACGCCAACCTGGTCAAACAGGCAAAAGCCCAGGGCGCAGACTTCATAAAAATTATGATCTCCGGGCTAATGGATTTTAATCAGTACGGTGTTCTCACAGAGCCGGGCCTGGAGCCATGGGAAATCCGGGAGCTGACCTATATTGCCCATCAAGAGGGCATGGCCGTTATGGCCCATGCCAACGGCGCAAGGACGGTAGAAGCGGCGGCGGCCGCCGGCGTAGACTCTGTGGAACACGGTGCTTATCTGGACCGGGACGCACTGGCCGCCATGAAAGAGATGGGAACGGTCTGGGTACCCACCCTGTCTACCATTGGCAATTTACGGGGAACAGGCCGATTCTCCGAATCCGCCGTAGCCCGGATTTTGGACAGCGCTTTGGAGAATCTTTCTCAATATAAAGGCTTGATCGCCCCGGGTACAGACGCGGGTGCCTGGGCCGTGCCCCATGGCATCGATACAGAATCTTCCCTGCTGGCCCTGGCCGGCATCTCCCCATCCCACCTGGAGCAAGGTATCCAGACCATTCAAGCAAAATTTTAGCCGCCTGCAATCATAACTACCGGCCGATGGTTTTTTTGTACAAAAAGGTGCTGTCTCAAAATGCGAGACAGCACCTTTCTTAACTTCTATCAAAAACGATTATCGTCTGGAAAATGTTCCATAATGTCTTCTACTCGGCAATTAAGAATGTTGCAAAGCTTATCAATTGTATTTACTTCCACATTTTTATTCTGCCGCAAGCGGTTAATCTGAGAACGATTCACATTATGGTGTGTATACAGCTCGTATTGAGAAACACCACGTTCCTTCATCGTCTGCCAAAGTCGATCATACCGAATCATTTTCCAACACATCCCAAAAGTTATACTTGATTTTCTATTATTATTGCCGTAAAATCAAACAACGGGTAGTGTTCACATACGAACACTGCCAAATGGAGGGTATTATGAAGCAAACTTTAATGGAACGTGTGTATGAAACAATGGCCTGCGGTGTGCTTGAGGCGTATCAGATGCCAGGAGTAGAGGATGCCTTTGAATCTGGTTCGTACTGCATGAATCTGTACGCAAAGGCGTTGGACGCTTATGAACGACTTTGCAACCGACTTGGGGTCAAGGACGAGGACAATGATATAGAAATCATCTTTTATTCCTTTTGGGAAATACAAAAAGAACTGTGCTATCGTATGTACCAGTATGGCGCAAAGTTTGGAATGGACGAGGAATTAAAAAAGTCTGATCTCTCTGTTGCGTTTCACACGCCCACGTAATATTCAACAGCCAGGGACACGCTTGCGTCCCTGGCTGTTCTCGGCATTATTCCAATTCAAACGCGCCGGTATAGAGCTGATAGTAGGTGCCCTTTTCAGCGATCAGATCCTCATGGGTGCCCCGCTCGATGATACGTCCATGATCCAGCACCATAATACAGTCGGAGTTCATAACCGTAGACAGC
>JAZNIG010000065.1:0-18836 GCA_045577355.1 Faecousia sp.
GGTCCAGATCGAAGAAGGTCTTGCAGCCTTCCCAGGCTTCGTGATGGTACTCGTTGTCGCAGGTCGCACGGGGATTGTTGCCGCCTGCGCCGTTGACCAGAATGTCACAGGGACCCAGGTCAGCCAGAACCAGCTGGTGAACAGCTTCCAGTGCCTCTCCGTCCAGAACGTTGGCCTTGTAGCCCTCGCAGATCAGGCCTTCGGCCTTCAGCTCGTTAGCCAGTGCCTTAACAGCTTCTTCATTCAGGTCCAGGGCCGCGACTTTTGCACCACTCTGGGCAAAGGCCCGGGCCATAGCACCGCAGATCAACCCGCCGGCACCGGTCACAACAACGACCTTACCGGTAAAATCAATGTTCAGGGGAAGATTTGCCATTTTCAATTGCCTCCAATATAGAAAGTTTAATAGTACAGGAGATTGCGAGCCAGCGCGCACGCTGGCTCGCAATGACAACTGTTTGTTATTTATTATCCAGCTTCTCCAGCATATCCCATACACCCAGCATGTACATAATGCCCAGTGCGCGGTCATACAAACCGTATCCGGGACGGACGTTGCCGGGGCCTTCATCCCACAGGTGACGGCCGTGGTCAGGACGGATGTAGCCCTCAAAGCCGCAGTCGTGGTAAGCCTTCAGAATGTCCAGAATGCCGGTGTCACCATCGCAGTCCCGGTGGCTGGCCTCAGAGAAGTCGCCGTTGTCAAAGTGCTTCACGTTCCGAATGTGGGCGAAGGCGATCCGATCGCAGTGCTTGCGGACGATCTGGGCAACATTGTTGTTGGGATCGGCATTCAGAGAGCCGGAGCACAGGGTCAGGCAGTTGTAGGGGTTGTCCACCATCTTCAGGAAGCGGTCAATGTTCTCCTCGTTGATCAGCAGACGGGGCAGGCCGAAGATATCCCATGGGGGATCGTCCATGTGGATGGCCATCTTCACGTCGCACTCCTCACAGGTGGGCATGATGGCTTCCAGGAAGTACTTCAGGTTGGCCCACAGCTTCTCATGGTCCACATCCTTGTAGTCCTTAAAGAGCTGGTCCAGCTTGGCCATACGCTCAGGCTCCCAGCCGGGGAAGGACATGTTGTACTTCTCGGTGAAGTCCAGTATGTACTTGGCCATGGCGTTGTAATCGTCCTGAATCATGCCCTTTTCATAGAACAGAGCGGTGGAGCCGTCGCCTACGGGATGGAACAGGTTGGAACGGGTCCAGTCAAAGATGGGCATGAAATTATAGCAGATGACCTTTACACCGAACTTGCTCAGGTTGCGGATACACTGCTTATAGTTCTCAATGTACATATCCCGGGTGGGCAGGCCGATTTTGATGTCGTCATGGACATTGACGGATTCTACAACATCGATGTTGAAGCCGTATGCCTCGCACTGCTTCTTCACCTCAGCGATTTCTTCTTCCTCCCAAACTTCACCGGGCATCTTGTGATGCAGGGCCCAGACAATGCTGGTTACGCCGGGGATCTGCTTGATGTCGGACAGCTTGATTTTGTCGTTGCCTTCGCCGTACCAACGGAAACCCATTTGCATTGGCATAAGTAATTCTCCTTCGTAAATTAAACTTGGTTGCGAATGAGGCAGGTAAATTCTGCCTCAATTCAAGGCTATGTACATTATAATACGGTTTGCCTGAGTTTACAACAGGAAATTCGCCTGGATAAGAAAGTTTTATAAAAAGTTTTCAATTTTTCCCTTCCAATCCCCCAATCATTCCATTATAATAACCTTAGAGAACCTTTTTGCAGCTATTTAACAAGGAGGATATGAAATTGAGAAGAAGCGTAAATATCAACCGGAAATGGGCTTTTTCCAAGGAAGCCACAGCAGTTCCTGCTGAAGTAAACAGCAAATGGAATTTTGTAAACCTGCCCCATAGTTGGAATGCTATCGATGGTCAGGACGGCGGCAGCGACTATTACCGGGGTACTGCCTGGTATGTCCGTGAGCTGGATAAGGAAGAACTGCCTGAGGCAGAGCGTTACTACATAGAGATCAATGGAGCCAACTCCTCTGCGGACCTGTATGTGGGCGGCGAGAAGATGGCGCACCATGACGGCGGCTATTCTACCTGGCGTGTGGATATTACGGACAAGCTGCAGCAGAAGACCCTGCTGGCGTTGGCTGTGGATAACGCGCCCAATGATCGGGTATATCCCCAAATGGCGGACTTTACCTTCTACGGCGGCTTGTACCGGAATGTGAATATCATCTGTGTTTCCGAGTCTCACTTTGATCTGGACTACTACGGCGGCCCCGGCATTATGGTCACGCCCACTGTGGACGGCATGAATGCCAATGTGGAAGTGCAGACCTTTGTGACCAACTCCAAGATGGGTCAGACTGTGCGCTACACCTTCTACGATCAGGCAGAAAATGCCATCGGAAGCGTGGAAAGTGCAGAGGGCAAGGTGAATTACACAATTGAAAATGTCCGTCTGTGGAATGGCCGGAAGGATCCTTATCTGTACTGTGTAGAGGCAGAGCTCATTGAGGATGGCAAGGTGCTGGATAATGTCTGCACCCGCTTCGGCTGCCGCAGCTTCCGGATTGATCCGGATAAGGGATTTATTTTGAACGGTGAAGAATATCCCCTGCGGGGCGTGAGCCGCCATCAGGACCGCTGGGAGGTGGGCAATGCGTTGCTGCCTGCCCATCACGAGGAGGATATTGACCTGATCTGTGAGGTGGGCGCTACTACCATCCGGCTGGCCCATTACCAGCATGACCAGTATTTCTACGACCTGTGCGACGAAAAGGGCCTGGTGATCTGGGCGGAGATTCCCTATATCTCCCAGCATATGCCTACCGGTCGGGAGAACACCGTCAGCCAGATGAAGGAACTGATCGTTCAGAACTATAACCATCCCTCAATTGTAGTATGGGGGCTTTCAAATGAGATCAGCATGAAGGGCGATAAAGACCCCGATCTGCTGGAAAACCATAACATCCTGAATGATTTGGCTCATCAGATGGACCCCACTCGCTTGACCACCATTGCGGCAGTGTCTCCCTGTCCCATCGACAGCCCTTATATCCAGATCCCGGATGTGGTGTCCTATAACCACTACTTCGGCTGGTACGGCGGCGACACTTCCCAGAACGGCCCCTGGTTCGATAAATTCCACAAGACCCATCCCAATATTCCTATCGGCATTTCCGAGTATGGCTGTGAAGCGCTGAACTGGCATACCTCCAATCCCCAGCAGGGCGACTACACCGAGGAATATCAGGCATATTACCACGAGGAGCTGATCAAGCAGATCGCTGAGCGTCCCTACCTGTGGGCGACCCATGTGTGGAATATGTTTGACTTCGGTGCGGATACCCGGAACGAGGGCGGCGAGAATGGCCAGAACCATAAGGGGTTGATGACCTTTGACCGAAAGTATAAGAAGGACTCCTTCTTTGCTTACAAGGCGTGGCTGAACCCCGAGCCCATGGTGCATATCTGCGGCAAGCGGTATGTGGATCGGGTAGAGGATGTGACCAAGGTTACAGTATACTCCAACCAGCCCATTGTTGAGCTGTTTGCAAACGGACAGAGCCTGGGTGTGCAGAACAATAACGGAATGCCGTTCTTCTGCTTTGATGTTCCCAACGCAGGCATCACCAAGCTGGTGGCGGTTGCCGGGGAGCTGGAGGACGAGAGCGTGATCCGCAAGGTGGATACCTTCAACGAGGCATATCGGCTGAAGGAGAAGGGCGCGATCCTCAACTGGTTCGATATTGCTGAGCCTGAGGGCTATTTGAGCCTGAATGATAAGATGAGCACCATTATGGCTACACTGAAGGGCAAGATGCTGCTGATGGGGCTGCTGACGAAGATGCTTCCCAAGGGCAAGGATGGAGCGAACGCCAAGGCGGCGGGCTTTGAGCTGACGGGAGATATGATGTCTATGCTGGGTGGCTTTACATTCCTGCGCCTTTTGAATATGGCAGGCGGCATGCTGGGTATAGATATGAGCAAGGAAGAGCTTTTGGAAATGAATGCAAAGCTCAATAAGATTAAAAGACCCAAGGATTAAAAAGACAGGGGGCTGCCCCATCCGGGACAGCCCCCTGTCTTAACAGCATCTTTGTAAATTTGTATTTCTCGCGCTGATGCGCGAATAGATAATTGAAAGTTGAAAATTGTGGTATTTCTTTCGGGAATTGATTTGAATAAGTCCCCGAAGGGGACACAATCATTTTCAATTTTCCATTATCAATTTTCAATTGTTTGGCGGGCAACAGCACGACAAACTGAAATTTGCAGGGGAGGATATATGAAAGAGAAAATCGAGACCATACCGGTCAATGAGGCGTTTCGCTCCGGGGATGAGTGCCCCTTTTGCTATCTGGAGCGTCAGGTCGAGCAGCGGGCAATCCGGTATATAATGGGTCCCGGCGCGTCCTATATGGAGCCGCTGGTCCGGGGACGGACAGACAGTCGGGGGTTCTGCGGACAACATATGAAAAAGCTGTTTGACTATGGTAATTCTCTGGGCAATGCCCTGATCCTGCAGACCTATTATGTGGGCATGCTGAAGGAACTGGATCACCAAATCGAGGAATTTTCTGCGCCTCATAAAAAAAACCTGTTTCATCATAAATCTGTCGAAGATGGAGACGGCGGGCTGCTCCAATGGGAAAAGGAGCGGGAAGGAAAGTGCTTTCTTTGCGAAAATGTGGAAGAGAGCATGCAGCGCTATTACAGCACCTTTTTCTTCCTTTTGAAAGAGGAAGAATTTCGAAGGTTGGTGGAATCGGGCAAGGGCTTTTGCATGTGCCATTTTGCCCGGCTGCTGGAGACAGCCAGAGATCAGCTTCCCAATGCCTGTCGGGAATGGTTTTACAAAACAATGCTGCCCTTGATGCGGGATAATCTGGCCCGGGTGCAGGGAGATCTGGATTGGTTTATTCAGAAATTTGATTATCGCAATGCCGGTGCAGACTGGAAAAATTCCCGGGACGCGGTTTCCCGGGCTATGCAGAAGCTGCGGGGCATCTATCCTGCCGATCTGCCGTTTAAGGAAAAATAGTGGAGAGATAGAGGCTATCTCCGTGAACCATAACAGGGGATAAGAGAAATGCTCATCTATCTCGTAAACAGAAGGGGCTGTAAAATAACTCGTATCAATATACGCAATAACCGGCGGGAGGAAGCCAGTGCCCTACAAACATCTCACCCGAGATGCCGTAGGGCGCTGGCTTGCTCCCGCCGTAAATTTATTTTATGGATTAAACGGAATAAATATGCGTTTTTTACAGCCTCATTCAAACATCGGTGTTGACAAATATCGCTCGCCCGTATCCGGAAGAAGGGTGACAATGGTTTTGTGGGCATTTTGGGGTAGCTTAGCCAGCTGCATGGCTGCATGGAGGGCTGCGCCGGAGGAGATGCCTACCAGGATACCCTCGATCCTGCCTGCCGTCCGGGCGGCCGCATAGGCCTCTGCTTCTGTGACCGGAATCACCTGGTCATAAATATGGGTGTTAAGAACAGAGGGGATGAAGTTCGCGCCGATGCCCTGCAGACCGTGCTTGCCGGCAATACCCTTACTGAGCAGGGGAGAACCGGCAGGCTCAACAGCTACAATTTGCAAATTAGGGTTCTGGGCCTTCAAATACTCACCAACGCCGGTGATAGTGCCTCCGGTACCCACACCGGCCACAAAAATATCCACTTGACCGTCGGTATCCTGCCAGATCTCCGGCCCGGTATTGGTCCGGTGGGCGGCAGCGTTGGCCGGATTATCAAACTGGGAGGGGATGAAACTGCCGGGGATGGTTTTAGAGAGCGCAACAGCCTTGTCTACCGCACCCTGCATCCCCAATGCCCCAGGGGTCAGCACCAGTTCGGCCCCGTACGCACCCATCAGAAGCTGCCGCTCCCGGCTCATTGAGTCGGGCATGACGATAATGGTCCGGTAGCCCCGTACAGCAGCTACGCAGGCAAGACCGATGCCGGTATTGCCGGAGGTGGGTTCAATGATGACAGAACCCGCTTTTAACAGCCCCCGGGCTTCTGCATCCCGGATCATATTGAGGGCCACACGGTCTTTGGCAGAACCGGCAGGATTGTAGGATTCCAGCTTTGCAAGAACCCGGGCTTGCAGCTTTTCAGCGGCTGCGATCCGCTGCAGTTCCAGCAGCGGGGTGGAGCCAATTAACTCCGTTACACACGTATAAATTCTGGACATACAATAACCTCCAAGAAAAAGGGCGATCAGACAGACGCACTGAAACAGGTGCGGCCATTTATAAAATTATACCTTTTTTTTAGATTTCTTGTCAATAGGAACATTGACATTGGCTCCTGGGTATGATATGAAATAAGAAAAGAATGGAGGGGATATCCATGACACCCATCGAGGAAAAGATTGAAAGCGTTGTTGACAATATTCTTAACGACTACAGCGGCGGCAGAGACATCGATAAAATCGAACTGTTTCGTCAGCCGGATAAGGGCGTGATCATCGATGTTATTGAAAAGCTCCGCAGGGTCGTATTCCCTGGCTATTTTCGGGATAAAAATTATCGTGTCTGCAATGCCAGATACAATCTGTCCATGCTGATTGAAGATGTGATGTTCCATTTGAACCGGCAGGTGGAACTGGTGTTCCAGAGCGCCGGGGAGCCGGAGGATACAGCGCAGGCTCACGCCCAGCAGATATGCCTGGAATTTTTTCAGGCAATTCCTCATGTGCGGGATATGGTGCAGACAGACCTGGAGGCAGCTTACGCCGGTGACCCGGCGGCCACCGGCATGGCAGAGATTATTTTTGCCTATCCGGGGCTGTTCGCGATTACAGTATACCGATTGGCACATGTGTTATTTACCCTTAATGTGCCCATGCTGCCCAGAATTATGACCGAGTATGCCCACAGTGTTACGGGAATTGACATCCATCCCGGTGCAACCATCGGAAAATATTTCTTTATTGACCATGGCACCGGCATTGTAGTGGGTGAAACCACGGTTATTGGTGAAAACGTGAAGCTGTATCAAGGTGTGACATTGGGTGCGCTGTCCACCCGGGGCGGCCAGAGCCTGCGGGGAAAGCGCCGTCATCCTACGATTGAAGACAATGTGACCATCTATGCGGGCGCGTCTGTGTTGGGCGGCGATACAGTGATTGGCCGGGACTCAGTCATTGGCTCCAACGCCTTTATTACCAAGTCCATTGCGCCCTGCACCACGGTAAGCATTAAAAATCAGGAACTGCAGTTTAAAGGACATCTTTGAGCTGCATATAGGACCAAAAGCCGCCTGATTACGGCGGCTTTTGGCTTGTTTTTCAGGGAATCCTGTGTTGACAAGGGAGCATGCCCGTGATATAATACGTTAATCTATAGGATAGTAATTTGGGGCGGAATGTCTTGGTGAAGCATTGCCCGTTACAATCAAGGAGAATGAAATATGGATACAACAATAGAACTGGATCTGCGTGAGGTTTTCTCTGCGCTGGTACGCAAGCTATGGCTGATCGTGCTGTGTGCCGTAGTGGCCGGTGCGGCAGCACTGATGTATACGGCGGGGTTTATGACACCTCTGTATCGGGCAAGTGTCAGTATTTATGTAAACAACACAGATTCCGAAGGCAAAGTGGTTATTTCCTCCTCTGACCTGGCAACTTCTCAGAAGCTGGTGGAGACCTACATTAACATCCTCAAGAGCGATACGGTGCTGGATAAGGTAGTGGAAGCGGTTGACGGTGAAGTAACAACGAAGCAGATCCGGAAAATGATCGAGTCTGAGGCACTGGGTGGTACGGAAGTATTCCAAGTCCAGATCTCCAACGCCGATCCGGAGATGGCGGCGGAGATTGCCAACGCCATTGCAAATATTGCGCCCGAGGAGATTGCCAATATTGTAAAGGGCAGCTCTGCCCGGATCGTGGACTATGCAAAAGTGCCGGAAGAACCCTATAGCCCCAGCATCGCGAAAAATACTGTGTTGGGTGCATGTGTAGGCATGCTGATCGTTGTGTTGGTTATTGTCCTGCAGGTGGTGCTGGATGTGCGGATTAAGAGCGAGGCAGATTTGCGGAAAATTTGCGATGCGCCGGTGTTGGGTTCGATTCCGGACTACGATCTGGATTACAAGAAGGGCGGATATATGTTAGAAAGCACTTCTGCAGACGATACAAATGGTAAGGCGGTGTGATCATGAGTCTGTTTGGTTTTAATAAGTCGCAAAAGCAGGCCCAGACGGTCAGCTATGCGGCGCAGCGGCGCAATATTCTGAGCCAAAATTCCAGCTTCTATGTGCGGGAATCATACAAGTCCCTGCGGACAAATATTCGTTTTTTTCAGGCCGGTGAGGGGTGCAGACGCTTCTGTATTACCAGTAGTATGGCCGGTGAGGGCAAGAGTATCACCCTTTTGAATCTGGCCATCACCTTTGCTGAGTCTGGACAGCGGGTGCTGCTGATCGATGCAGACTTGCGCCGTCCCAGCCAGGCACGGCTTTTGATTGAGCGGGCAACGCCCGGTTTGAGCAATGTGCTGGCAGGCCACTGCGATGAGGATGAGGCGATCCGCAAAAGTGCGTATCCCAATCTGGATGTGCTGTTTTCCGGTGAGATCCCTCCAAATCCCTCGGAACTTTTGGGCAGTCCCAGAATGAAGAAGCTGATCGACCGGCTTTCGGAGCAATATGATTATATCCTTGTGGATGCACCTCCTGTTGGCGTTGTGACCGATGCCTGTGTAGTTGCCAGAGCCTTGGACGGTATGCTGTTCCTGGTGCGGCACAACAAGACAGAAAAAGAGACTCTGGCCCGGTGTGTCCAGCAGATCAAGAATGCAGGTGTGCGCTTGATGGGCTTTGTGATGAATGGTTCAGAGGGCGAAAGCGGCAACAAATACAAGTATAGTTATCGCAAAAAAAATAAGTATAATTACGGATTTGTAAGTCGGCCTTCCAAGGAAAAATAACAGGCGGATCAGTTAGGTCAGTTAGGTATAATCAAAAAGCGCGTTGCAATTGTAAAGCAACGCGCCTTTTAACTTGTAAAAATGAAGCGGAGATTTGTGTTATCAGCAGCCTTTTTATATATCACTAGGCATGGACTGGAGCATGGGATAGAGAAGCTGGGCTTGCTCCGGGACGATCTTTCCCCAGGCGTGGGCGTTTTTCGACAGATAGCGGTTAGCCCGCTGACGGTATATTCCCTGCTGTCCATCGGAATAATATAGAGTGATTTCAAAACAGTCTCCGATAAGCCGTTCAGGGTCTGTATCGGCCTGCCCGTTGTGTTTGAGCAGACGCAAGTAGTTGAGCACGGATTCCATCTTATAGGGGCGCGTGTAGCACCGTGTCATGGTGTTTCCTTTATGCTGACAGACTACACGGACCTGAGTTACCGTGTGAGGCTGTGAGATATTTCCTTGCAGAGCTGCACTGACAGAACCGGAAAGCAACATAGGTAGAATAAATAAGAATAAGGTAAATGTTTGTATTTTTTTCATTCCGATCATCCACGCCTTTCGGTATTAGGATGACACGAAAAAAGTAGAATATGGGCGGTAAATTCCAGAAAAAAAGCATAAAAACTGCAAAACAACGCCAAGCTTGCCAATGTCGATTTATGGCGCAATTCCGATCATCCATTGTAGGGCGTAGCAAGCCCTCGCTCTACAATGGATGTGCTAAAACTGCCTGATAAATATAGAATATATATGCTTGATCAATGGAAAAGCGCTGTGGCGGGTGCCACAGCGCTTGTGTGCTTACAGTTCGCAATTGCCCACAGTTCTGGGGAAGGGGAGAACATCTCGGATGTTGCCCATGCCGGTCAGGTACATGACGCAACGCTCAAAGCCCAGGCCAAACCCTGCATGGCGGGCAGAACCGTACTTCCGCAGATCCATATAGAAACCGTAGTCCTCAGGCTTCATGCCAAGCTCTTCAATGCGGGATTTGAGAATCTCGTAATCATCCTCACGCTGGCTACCGCCGATGATTTCGCCAATACCGGGCACCAGACAGTCCATAGCAGCCACAGTTTTCCCATCCGGGTTTAGCTTCATGTAGAAGGCTTTGATCTCCTTGGGGTAGTCGGTGACAAACACAGGCTTTTGGAAAACCACTTCGGTCAGGTAGCGCTCATGCTCGGTCTGCAGATCGCTGCCCCAGTGGACAGGATAGGCAAATTGATCGTTGTGCTTCTCCAGAATCTCTATGGCTTCTGTGTAGGTTACATGGCCAAAATCGGAGTTCACCACATGGTGCAGCCGCTCCAGCAGGCCCTTATCTACAAACTGATTGAAGAAATCCATCTCCTCCGGTGCACGCTCCAACACATAGGTGATTACATATTTGATCATATCCTCTGCCAGACGCATATCATCACTCAGATCGGCAAAGGCAATCTCCGGCTCAATCATCCAAAATTCAGCGGCGTGGCGGGTGGTGTTTGAGTTTTCGGCACGGAAGGTAGGACCGAAGGTATAAATGTTCTTGAAGGCCATGGCAAAGGTCTCGCCGTTGAGCTGACCGGAGACGGTCAGGTTGGTGGGCTTGCCGTAGAAGTCCTGGGAGAAATCTACCTTGCCATCCTCGGTTTTCGGTACATTGTTCAGATCCAGGGTAGTGACCTGGAACATTTCACCTGCGCCCTCACAGTCAGAGCCGGTGATCAGAGGTGTATGGACATACACAAAATCCCGCTCCTGAAAAAACTCATGGATGGCCATGGCGGCCAGACTGCGAACACGGAACACGGCCTGGAAGGTGTTGGTCCGGGGACGCAGATGGGTGATGGTGCGCAGGAATTCCATAGAGTGGCGCTTAGGCTGCAGAGGATAGTCACCGGTGGATGCGCCTTCCACAGTAATGGCACTGGCCTGGATCTCAAAGGGCTGCTTAGAGTCGGGGGTGGCAACCAGAATGCCCCTGACAATCAAAGCCGCTCCAATATTGATTTTAGAGATCTCCTGAAAATTTTCAATGGTGTCGTTATAAACTACCTGAACAGGTGTAAAATAGGTGCCGTCATTCAAAACAATAAAGCCGAACTGCTTGCTGGGACGCCGGTTGCGGACCCAGCCGCCTACCTCAACTTCTTTACCCAGGTAAGCATCCGTGTTCTTAAATAACTGACGGACAGAAATCAGATCCATAATCATTTCCCTCTTTTCTTTACGGAAAATATAATATTACAGTATACGCCATAAAGGAAGAATTTACAAGGGGTTTGAGGAACTTTTTGCGACTACAACAAAATTTTTATGGCAAGAAGCAGGAGCATATGGACAGGATAGAACAGATAAAAGGACCACTGTACGAGCCTGGAGCTTGACAGCTTCCGTCCGTTGTACAGACTAATGGGAATCAGAGCAAATACCCCAAATAATTGGGCAGGGACGGGCACCCCCAGCAGAAAGATCCGGCCAAATGAGGACAAAAGGCTGATCAGCACCAGTCCGACCAGATGTATCGGCAGGCCGTCTGTCAGACCGAACAGAGCAATCAGCAGGATCCCTTTGCTGCCATAGTCGGTGTTGAGAAGGTCGGCCAGCAGGCAGAAAGACCCAATCAAAAGTAACTTGCCAAGGGGCTTGGAAAGCTTTCGCATAGTCAGAAGCATGGCCGCTCCCAGGAAAAGAGTGAGCATTACATTCTGTGATCGAAGGGTAAGGGTGCCATGAAACAGAAGGTCAAAGGGAAGCTCCGCCACCAGCGCGCCCAACCCTAAACGCAGAAGGTATTTCTTGGGACTGCGGGTGCGGCGGATACCCTCTGTCAGCAGGAAGCAGTAAACGGGAAAGGAGATTCTGCCGATGAGCCGCAGCGGAATACTGGGAAGAAGAGAAGCGCCGATGTGATCCAGCAGCATGGTCAAACAGGCGATTAGCTTCAGCCCTTCCTGCGGAAGAAATCTGTATTTCATAAATATGCCTTTCAAAATTTAGATTGTGGTTCAGACAGAGAGGCGATTTACGCAAAACCGCCCCTTTGATGCAATTGGTCAAAGGGGCGGGCACAATACTTGTTTCATTTTCTAAATTGCAGACTGGGGCGGGTTCTATGAATTGCCCTAATATATTTATTATATCACGCCCTGAGAATGCAAGTCAACGATGATTTGCTTGCAGGATTGAAATTCTCCCTTTTGCATGATTTTGACCTTGTAATTTTGTGGAATATCCCATCTTGCAAAATGCAGGAGAGTGGGTTATTATATAAACACAAAGAGGTGATACCGATGATCTAGAAAATAAAGATCCTCATGAAAAACAGGATCGAAAGGCGGACTCTCACCCCTCTTCCGATGACATAAATTTCTCTGAAACCATACTAAAGGAATTGAGACGGAAGCAATTCAAAGAAGTCAGAAAGTCGCGTCTATTCTGCAGAAAGCGAGGTTAACCAATGATAGAACCCAAGAATTCAGAGAAATGACCCTCGACCGTTACTGTGAATCAGGTAACGAGCCGAGGGTCATTTCTATTTTTGCACGCTCCGTAAGGGGCGGTTTTTTATATCCCGATTGGATGACACTGTTTCATATTACCTATGCAGGTGTTTATGTGTATTTTATAAGACATAAATGAGAAATTCATAAAATGTTTGAACATTTGCGTATTTACGTGATACAATACAATTACAGTAGCAATATTATAGGATTTGAGGGGATCAAGCATGGCGTTTGTGGAATTTGAAAATGTGGGAAAGACCTATCATATGGGACAGGTGCAGATCAATGCCCTGCACGATGCCTCTTTTACAGTGGAAAAAGGGGAACTGGTGGTCATAGTAGGTCCTTCCGGTGCCGGTAAGACCACATTGTTGAATATTCTGGGTGGGATGGATACCCTCTCCACAGGCCGGGTGGTGCTGGATGGGCGGGAGGTGTCTAAGCTCAACCGCCGTCAGTTGACGGAGTACCGCCGGCAGGAGGTGGGCTTTGTATTCCAGTTTTACAACCTGATTGGCAATCTGACGGCGTTAGAGAATGTAGAGCTGGCTAACCAGATCTGCAAGGAACCCTTGGATGCGGAGCAGGTGCTGCGCAATGTGGGCCTGGGAGACAGAATAAAGAACTTCCCCAGCCAGCTTTCCGGCGGAGAGCAGCAGCGGGTAGCCATTGCCCGGGCTCTGGCCAAGAATCCCAAGCTGCTTTTGTGCGATGAGCCTACCGGTGCCCTGGATTACCAGACCGGCAAGGCGATCCTGAAACTGCTGCAGGATACCGGACGCAGAACCGGTATGACGGTAATCATTATTACCCACAACAGTGCCCTGACAGCCATGGCCGACAGGGTAATCCGGGTTAAAAGCGGCACCGTAGTATCCCAGCACAAAAACGAAAACCCTGTCGATGTAGCGGAGATTGAATGGTAATGAGACATAACAGGATGCGCAAAAACCTGACCCGGAGCATACTGCGCTCTTTGGGGCGATATATTGCCATTGTGACGATCATAGCCTTGGGCTGTGCCATTTTTGTGGGGCTAAAGATCACAAAGACAGATATGATCGCTACCGGTCAGGCATATATGGACAAGCAGAATATGTTTGACCTGCAGCTATTGAATCCATACGGCTGGTCTCAAACGGAATTGGACGCAATATCCAAATTGGAGGGCGTGGCAGATGTAGAGGGCAGTATTTATCTGGATGCTTTTGCGGATACAGGAAGCGGTGAAAACAACGTGTTCCGGTTTCACGCAATTCCACAACAAATCAACCGGGTCTATCTGCTCAGCGGACGTATGCCAAAGCGTGCGGACGAGTGTCTGGTGGATGGGGAGTATTTTGCTGAATCCATGATTGGAAAGACGATCACTGTTTCCCAGGCCAATGACCAGGAGACACTGGACAGCCTAAATAACCATACCTATACAGTAGTGGGTCGGGTCAGTGCGCCTTTATATATGGATATGACCCGGGGAAGCACTGCCCTTGGCAGCGGCAGTCTGAGTGCCTATCTATACATTCCAGCAGAAGCCTTCTGTGTGGATTACTATACGGAAATTTTTGCAACCATTCCCGGCAACTGGAATATCTATTCCGATTCATACACGGACCGGTTGGATGCAATAGCAGAGCAGATGAAGGCAGATATTGCGCCCCTGGCGCAGAAGCGTTTTGAAGATCTGCTGGCAGAGGCGGAACGGGAATATGCGGATGGCTTAAGGGAGTACGAAGAGGGTCTGCAAGCCTATAAGACAGGGGAGGAAGAGTCAAAGCAGGCTTTGGCAGATGCTTTGCAGAAGCTGGAGGCAGGCCAGAAGGAGATTGACGAGGGCTGGGCCGCTGTCACTGACGGTGAGGCGCAGATTAAGGATGCACAGCAGCAGCTTGCCGATGGCAAGGCAGAACTGGATAAATCCAAGCTGCAGCTGGAAACAGCAAAGACGGAAACCTATCAGAAGCTTGCGGATGCCTATACCGAATTATTGGAAAATTACAAGCTGGTAAACCAAAGCTTGAGTCAGGTAGAGGCCGGAATTTCCCAGCTTGACGACGGTATTGCCCAAATTGATGATGGCCTTGCTCAGATCGAGAAGAATCTGCCGCTGCTGGAGCTGATGATGGGGTTAATGGAGACCCAGGTTCAGGCTACCCAGGCGGCGCTGGACGCGGCGAAGCTGACCGGTGATGAAAATCTGATCGTAGCCCTGCAGACCCAACTGGACCAGCATACTGGGGAACTGACAGAATATCAGGCCCAGATGGAGCAGGCGAAGCAGACACAAGCGGAATTGGAGAGGACCCGGGCGGAGCTGGAGCCCCAGCGGTCAGAACTGACAGAAACCCAGGCCAACTTAAAGCAGTCATTGGAGGCCATTGAGCTGGGCTTTGTGGAATTGGAAACCAACCAAAGTGTGGCACAAAATGAGTTCGCTGCGGCTGAGGCCCAGATCAGCGCAGGATATTTGGAGTTGGAAGCGGGACAGGCGGAGCTGGATATCCGGATAGAGGAGATGGAAGTGGGCAAGGCGGAACTGGCAGATGCCAAGGTGAAGCTGGAAGAAGGCTGGGCCGAATATGAAAAGGGTAAGGCGGAAGCAGAGGCGGAACTAGCGGATGGAGAGGCACAGCTTACAGAGGCGGCAGAGCAGCTTGCCGATGCGCGGAAGACCATCGATACTATGACTAAGCCGGATGTATTCGCACTGACCAGAAATGCCAATGCCGGATATCTGGCACTGGACAGCAATTCAGACATTGTTTCCGGGATAGCAAGGGTGCTACCTATGTTCTTTCTTTTGGTTGCAGCGCTGGTGTGCATTACTACCATGACCCGAATGGTAGAAGAGGAGCGAACCCAGATTGGTACGCTGAAGGCCCTGGGACATAACAATGGGGCGATCATGGGTAAATATCTGGGGTATTCAGTCAGCGCGGCACTGATCGGCTGCTGCCTGGGGGGGCTTGTTGGCTGTACCTTTTTTCCGAAGCTGCTGTGGAATGCATACGGAATTATTTTTAACATCCGGCCAGATGTGGTCCTGACCGTAGATTGGGGCTTGTGCATGGGCATTACAGCGGCTTATCTGGGGGTCTCCACCTTTGTGACCTGGTACTGCTGCCGCAGAACCCTGCGGGAGGTACCGGCGCAACTAATTCGGCCCAAGGCACCGGAGTCGGGAAAGAAAACTTGGCTGGAGTGTTTGCCCTTCTGGAAAAAGCTCAGCTTTTTGAATAAGGTTATGCTGCGGAATATCTTCCGTTATCGGCAGCGGTTTTTTATGATGCTGATCGGTATCGGTGGCTGTACAGCACTGCTTTTGACAGGCTTTGGCTTGCGGGATACAGTTGTGGACATTGCCAATATTCAATTCACAGAGGTAAGCCACTTTGATCTGGAGGTCTATTTCTCCGAAGGACAGTCTGAGGAAGATAAATTGGCATTTCTGGAGCAGATAAAGGAAGCGGAAATTACAGATAGGGTGGGCTTCTTCTATCAGACAAGTGTGGAACTGGGATATGGCAGCAAGACGCGGGATGTTTATATGATCGCCGCAGAGGAACAGATCAAGGATTATCTGACCTTCCAACGAAATGGTCAAATGCTGGATATGCCCGGTGTGGGAGAGGCCTATATTTCGGTGGGCATATCGGAACTGCTGGGTATTGACGTGGGAAGTACTATTACAGTACGTAATACAGATATGAAAACCTTATCTGTAAAGGTCACCGGTATTTACGAAAATCATGTCAATAACTATGTGTTTGTTACCCCACAGACGGTTATAGAGCAGTGGGGAGAGGCACCCCAAGAGCAGATGGCCTACATGACGGTGGCGGAGGGTGTGGATGTACATCAGGCTGGCGCCGTTGTGGGAGCTATGGAGGATGTGATCAGTATTGTTGCCTGTGAGGATACGGCACAGATGGTAGGGTCTATGATGGATGCACTGGATCTGGTGGTAGTGGTCATTGTGTTCTGCGCGGGTCTTTTAGCTGCTGTTGTGCTGTATAACTTGACAAATATCAACATCAATGAGCGGATCCGGGAGATTGCGACTATCAAGGTTCTGGGCTTTCATGCCGGCGAGACATCTGCCTATGTGTTTAAGGAAAATATTCTGCTGACAGTGCTGGGGACCGGCTTCGGCCTGATTTTGGGACGGGTGTTCCTGGAATTTGTCATGATGAACATCAAAATTGACATGGTTTGGTTCAAGACCAGACTGGTATTCCCTTCGTACATTTATTCTGTGCTGCTGACGCTTCTTTGCGCGGTGCTGGTGGATCTTTTGTTCCATTTTAAGCTGCAAAAGATCAATATGGCCGAAGCACTGAAATCAGTGGAATAACAAAAATCCACCTGATCAACTTCGGGGCTGTTTTGGACTGTTTTTGTGGCCCGAAGCGCAGCTACAGAAAAACCTTGCTTTTTCTATAGTTTTGCAGTAAAATATCAATAATCCAAACACATTTTTGCATAGAAAGAGTCTTAGGATTTATTATGTGCTATTTTAATTTGAACGGTCAGCCTGTTGACCGGGGGACCTATGCGGTCACAACCAGGATCAATCGATTTCTGGCTTCTCCACGGTTTGTGGCAGTGGTCATACTGTTGACAGCGGCTGCGAATATGTTCTCTCTGGAATTGGCGGTATACAGCATTTTCGCGGCAATGGCTGTGTACATCTGCCTTTTTGGGGACGATCTGCTTGGCCTGATGCCAATGGTTGTGTGTGGCTATATTGCACCGTCTGTCAAGAATAATCCGGGGTGCAGCGACCAATCTGTTTTTGCCATTGGTCATGGCGGCGGGTATGTGATCTGTCTTGCTGTTTTGATTGGGGTGGCATTGCTGTTCCGTGTGATCAGGGATAGGCATGTGTTCTTCCGCAAAAGGTATACACTGTTAATCGGTATGTTTGTACTGTTGGGCGGGTATCTGTTAAGCGGCCTGGGGAGCCCTGCTTATCCTGATTCGGCGCTGAAAAACATATTTTTTGCTTTTCTGCAGGGCGGCACTATCATCGTGCCATATTTCCTGTTTTCCGGCGGTGTGAACTGGAGGAATACCCGGCAAGACTATTTTGCTTGGGTGGGTTTTGGTACAGGCTGTTTGCTGCTATGCCAGATTTTCTGGATCTACGGCACTAACCATGTAGTAATAGACGGTGTAATCCAGCGCGGACAGATCTATACAGGCTGGGGAATACACAACAATATTGGCGGCCTGCTGGCAATGATGATTCCGTTTGCTTTTTATCTGGCAGCCAAGTATCGTCGGGGCTGGATTGGCACTGTGGTGGGCTCTGCGTTCCTGCTCGGCGTTTTTCTGACATGCTCCAGAAGCTCTATTTTGGCAGGTACGGCGATCTATTTGGTGTGTATCTTTCTGATGCTTCACTATGCCCGTAACCGCAGGAACAACAGCATTGCGCTGGTAGTGGTTATTGTGTCGGTGCTGCTGGCGCTGCTGGTATTCCATAAACAGGTGCTGCTTCTGTTCAGTGCCTTGCTGGAAATAGGGATGGAACCTTCAAACAGAGATGAGATCTATACGGAAGGGCTAAAGCTGTTTGCCCAATATCCTGTTTTTGGCGGATCCTTTTATTCGCCGGGATACAATCCTTGGGAATGGTCTACTGCTGCTGGCTTTACCGGCTTCTTTCCGCCCCGCTGGCATAATACAGTGATCCAACTGCTGGCTGGCTGCGGTGTTGTGGGACTGGGTGCTTATTTGCTGCATAGGGTACAGACTGTGCGGATGTTCCTGAGAAACAGCACGAAAGAAAAGACCTTTATTGGCTGCGCACTGCTGGTGCTGTTGGCCGGTAGTATGCTGGACTGCCATTTTTTCAACATCGGTCCGGTGCTCTTTTACTCCATGGGACTGGCCTTTGCGGAAAACTGTCTGTCCGGGGGGCATGCCGTTTCTGAATAAAGAAGTGTGTATTTCTATAAATAGCAAATGGCGCATTGCAAGCTTGTGCAATGCGCCATTTTACTTATCTAACGAATGGAGTGTAGTATTGGAAATCCCAAAGCCGTTTTGTGGTGTCTGGTTATTCCCACTCAATGGGAGATTTTTGGTTTTGTAGATATGTGGTGGTTGCTGATATAATAGCATTCAAAATGTAGTGCTATTATACCAGTTGTTTTGTTTTACCACACTTTTGTTGGTCAAAAGTTGGTCACAGTTTCGGGAAATTACAGTTCAAATTTTACGTGCTTTATCTTAGGATGATTTCTTTTTCAAAAAGAACACTACAGTGCCTAGACCACCGACAACAACAAGGATAGTTGCAACCCATATCCACACAGAACTACTGCGCTGCAAACCCTCTTTTGCAGCTTTTGGGGGCATGGTCTCCTCTGGTTCTGTTTCAGCAGGCTTTGTTTCTTCTGGCTTCGTTTCG
>JAZNIG010000066.1:0-3737 GCA_045577355.1 Faecousia sp.
GGGCATGGCAAGGAACATTCCGCTGCCTTTATCCTTTAGCTGCAAACCTACATTTTCCGGTTTATCATCACAAAGGATTGCACCTTCGTTCATCACAATAACCCGTGTGGCAAAAGGAAATGCCTCTTCTAAGCGATGCTCTGTGAGAATGATCGTTGTACCAAGTTCCCGGTTGATCTTGCCCAGCAGTGCGAGGAAGTCAGCAGCGGCAATGGGATCAAGCTGTGCGGTGGGCTCGTCCAGTACCAGCACACCCGGCTGCATTGCCATCACGGATGCAAGGCTCAGAAGCTGCTTCTGACCACCGGACAGCTCGGTAACATTCTTATAAAACCAGTTCTCGATACCGAAGAAAGCGGCGATCTCAGCCACACGGCGGCGAATGGTGGGGGTGTCATATCCCAAACTCTCCAAGCCGAAAGCCAACTCATGCCACACTTTATCTGTTACCACCTGGTTTTCTGGGGATTGGAGAACATAACCGATTTGCTGTGCCTGCTCTCTCTGGCTCATTTCCGATAAGAGTTTCCCTTGATAGCGGATCTCACCGGAGAACAGACCGTGGGGCGTTAAGCAGGATTTTAAGTGCCTGAGCAGTGTGGATTTACCGCAGCCGGATGGG
The DNA here is from genome assembly GCA_045577355.1 of Faecousia sp. Lineage (GTDB taxonomy): Bacteria > Bacillota > Clostridia > Oscillospirales > Oscillospiraceae > Faecousia. Next base: position 623 of record JAZNIG010000066.1, read on the forward strand.
CCGCAGAGAATCACAAACTCGCCTTGCTGAATGGTAAAGGAAATATTGCGAAGAGCCTTCTTCTCGCCCTCCGGGTATGTAAAATCTACATTTTTGAATGAATAGCTTTCCATTTTCTCTCCTCTAATGCATTCAGCACCACGGGCATGATGCACAAACCAAAATAAACGAATTCAAAGGCCATAGTCACCGTATTGATACCCACATAGCGAAGCCGTGGGAAATACAGAAAACCGAAGGCATCGATCATATTTCCTGTTAGTAAACAGAAACCGCAAAAACCCAAATACAGCATTGCCATCTTATCCCGGTCATCAAAGCGGTAGATGGAAAAAGCGGTACGGCCTTTTAGCCCGTAACCCCGGCTTTTCATACTGTCGGCAGTTTCAATGGCATTTTCCAACGACCAAGTCACCATAATGGACAGAACCGTAATAGCAATCTTTGTCCGGTGCCAAAGGCTGCCTTCCGAAATATCTCTGCCAATACTTTTCTGCGCATCAATCACCGCATTCATCTGTGCCTTAAACTTGGGAATAAACCGCAGAGTCATACTCAAAACCAATGACATTGCCGGAATGAGTTTGCCAAAAAGGTAGATGAACTTGTCGGAGGTGATGACCCGGCTGAAATTCGTAAACCATAGCATCACAGTGGCGATCATCACACCGGAAGACAGTCCGTAGAGAATGCTTTCCAAAGTCAAGGGGTTGCCCGTTGGGAAGTACAACAAAATCGTCATACCTTCGTGGCTGAAGGCTGGGTTCATAAATGCTGTCAGCAGCATAATGGGCAGACACCAGCGCAGCGTAAACAGCACAGCCTTTTTGCCTTCCGTTTGCACTGCATAAATAATCGCGCAAACAAGAGCAATACCCTGTGCCAACGGATGGGTCAGCACCATAGAAAAACCAATCACCAAGGTAAAGTACAGGAAATTCACCAAGGGGTGATATTTTTGAAATCTGTCAATCATCATACTTACCACGATCCGGTGCGCCCTACATCGTTTCCAAGGTCGCAGGTATATCTCCACTCTACCACATCGCCGTCTTTCAGTTGATAGCGGGAACAGCCGTAGTTTGGATACCAGCCGTTGACCCGGTACATCCAACCGGACAGCTCACCGCAGTCAAACTCATACAGATTGTGGATTCCCTCGATGTAGGCACTGTTATAGATAGGTGTCCAGGAGGATTCCATATGGATACCCTTTTCCTTGCACACCCGCTGAAGAACATCAAATACGGATTCTCCCTCGTAGAAGGTCACGGTGGTCTTTTTCAAAATTACACCGCCGGAAGGAACCATTTCCAGCTTGTCAGGTTCCAGCATGCTTAGGTTATTGAGAATAGTGGAGCACTCAATAGAGAAAGTGCAGGTGTAGGTTTTGCCCTTGTTGACATCCTGATTTTCCGGCTCTACCGGCTGAGGCTTGCCTTCCGGGACGGGATCGGTATTGTACTTGTCTTTGCCTCCATTTTGCTCCGGCTTAGAAAGGTAGTCATCTTGTCCGCCTGTGGGGGTGGAAGGTGTTTGATCGGGTGCGGTTGTTTCGGTTGACGAAGTTTGATTTTCGTCCTCAGGATTCGCATCGGGACGAATGATGAAATTATTTGCAGAGCCGTCTAATGTAATATTCAAAATGGTGGTTTTACTGCCTGTAACGGATACAGAGGCAATTGCTTTATCGTTTGCATAGGCAGTAGCACTTTGGGCATCCCATTTCTCGTTTAGATAAATGGAAAGAAGTGCAGAAAAGCCAAAGGCATCTGCTTGGGTAAGTACAACGTTGATGTTTCCATCATCGGCCTTGCTGATCTGCACGTCGAGATTGATTTCTTTCGGCTCAGCAATGTCGCTGCCAAAGATGGTCCATTCGTATTTGTAATCTCCGGATTTTCCGGTAAAGACACCGATGGCATTCTCACTCTTGACCTGTTTGATAATACTTTCTTTAATAGTTCCGTCTTCGCCAATTCCAATAGGATCTTTCAGATTGACGCTTTCCCAGTTGCCCTCACAGGCGCATAGAGAAAGCATTATAATAAAAGCCAATAATAGACTCAGTATTTTCTTCATCATTACTCTCCAATCACCAGTCTGCCGTTTTTGACCTTCAAGGTGTCCGTAGTCATAGCAAGACTTTGGGTTTCGTCGGATGCGGCAAATACTGCATCCTCTACTATCAAATCAAGGACATCTCCCGGTCTTGCGCTTCCCCGGAGACGGAATTTCAGCCGCAGTACTACATTGTAATCGTCAGCCAAAAGCTCTTTGGAAAATGCGTTTTTACCACCGGTCATATCCAAATACATAATGTTGATTGAACCGGTATCGTTACTGTTTTGCACGTTGCAGCTCCAATCAGGAAGCTTTTGCCCGGAGCTGTTTTCGTCACTCAAAATAAAAATGTTGCCTTCCTCCACACCCAGAAATTCCAGTCTGGAAGAATCAAAAGCAATACTCATACTCATTGCGGGGTAACGGGCATCTCCCAGTTGGGAAATGGTTACATCCAATGTGAATTCCTCTGTCTGGGATACAGAAAGCTTTTGGGGCGTTTCCACAATCAAAGTAGGCTCGCCGGGAATTGGGAGTTCACTCCTTTTGTTACACTGTGTCAAAAGTACGATAACTGCTGCTATCAGGACACAGATACCCACGATCCAAGGCCATCTTTTTTTAAGAAACTTTTTCATAGAAACACTCCTTCGCAAAGTTTGGGTGGGAGAGGGCATCTCCCACCCAAAGGATTATTACGGATTGGTGGTCAATGTAGCAGCTTTGGTAACAACAAGGTATTCGCTCTTGTTCACGAAGGCTTCTACAATACCCAGAGCATCAAAGGTATTGATACGGCTGTCACCATTGACGTTCATTGTAAGGATCTGATCGTCGGTAGGTGCATCACCCTTGCGCAGCCAGGCATCCACAGCGCTCAGAGCGTCCTGTGCGTTGATCACACCGTCACCGTTGGTATCACCAAAGGTGATTTGGGCAGCAGCATCTTCTGCCAAGGTGAAGTTCGCTTTGGTTGCAAACTGCGCCATATCGATGGACGCATCCACCAATGCTACATAGGTGGCAACACCGGTCTTTGCAGAGATCTCTG
>JAZNIG010000067.1:0-17946 GCA_045577355.1 Faecousia sp.
GCGGAGGTGGTACTGGGAATTTTGGGTGTTTTGGAAGAGAGAGAAGCGGACGTTCCGGTGGTGATCACCCGGGAAGTCAGCGACGCATGGGAAACGTACAGGGAACGGATAGCACCGAAGAAGAAAACTGCCCGCAAGCGCGTTTGGCTTGCCGGTGTGGCAGCGGCGGCGGTGATCTGCATGGTGATCCTGGCCATCCCCCAGCGGGTGGGCGCGGAGAGTATTTTCGATGTATTTTTCCGGTGGACAGAAAGCATCTTCGAGTTTTTCTCACCGGGAGAGGACAAGCCATCCAATATGTATACATTCCAGACAGACCACCCGGGCCTGCAGCAGATCTATGAGGAAGTGACGGCCCTGGGGGTGACAAAGCCTGTTGTGCCTATGTGGGTGCCGGAGGAATATACCCTGACTAATCTGCGAGGCTTTCCGATGCCGGATGGGCACAAAGTGCATGCTGTGTTACAGTGGGAGGATCATGCGATTATTCTGGCGTATAGGATTTCTACGGATATTATTGCTTCAGAGCATGAAAAAGAAGATCCTACGGTTGAAATATATGAATGTGCAGAAGTACAGCATTTTGTAATGGTAAATGATGAGAACATATCTATAACCTGGACGGTAGATGGGGCGGAGTGTTCCATCAGTACCGATTTGGAAAAAGAAGAAGTTTACAAGATGATCAAATCAATTTACAAGGGGGAACTATCGTGAAAAAAAGCGTAAGGGTTCTGTGCTTGATGTTGACCCTCAGCTTGTTACTGGCTTTCCCGGTGCATGGGGAAAGCAATGCGGAACCTCGGGCCAGCGCGTTCTTCTCGTCCTATTGGACGTTTCTCCATAAAACATCATCAACATCCTTTGAGGTCTGGTTTGATGTGACTGCAAATGCCGCGGTCATGGAGGAACTTGGTGCCAGCATGGTCGAGGTATATGAATCTCCTAACGGGGAAAACAACTGGACCAAGGTGCAGGTCTATGAGAAGGCAGACTATCCGGACATGATTGACTATAACACTGCCTCCTATGTGAGCCATGTTACATATGATGATGCCATCTCCGGGTATTACTATACAGCCTGTGTGACCTACTACGCGAAAAAGGGCAATGGCATAGGCGAGCGGTTTATTTATACCGAAATTATGCAGATGTAAAAAGCGCCCCTCTTCGGATCAACCCTCCGAAGAGGGGGCTTTTTGCATCCGATGTCATGAGGTTAATGTCATTGCGAACCAGTGACCGATGTCACTGGTGTGGCAATCTCGAAAATAGGGTTGTTTTTTGTGATTCCCACGCAAGTGTGCGCTACTCTTCAGGATGACACTGTTCTTGTATCAGCTTCTCCAGACGGGCGATGATGCTCTGAATGGAGCAGGGCATTAAAAGAAGCTCCTGAGCACCGGCCTGGGCAGCCGCCCGGCGCACGTGGTTCGCGGTGAAATTTGTCAGTGCCAAAATCACGGGTGGCTTATAGGGGGTTGTTTGTAAAACGGTCAATCCGCATACAACAGGAAGGGAAAGCTCCACAATGAAAACATCCGGCCGCAGGCCTTCCAATTGTGCAAGTGCCTCTGCGCCGTCGCGGCAGCTATGGACCTCGTATGTGGTGTATGTTTCCCTCAGGATGCTGCTTAAAAGCTCGGATTCTGCGGCAATTAGTAGTTTTGCCATGGTTGAAACCTCCAATAACATATTACCGAGGAAAGTATAGCATGGCAAAAAACTGTGAAACAATCTAGAAAAACCCATAAGAACCAAGCTTTTCCAAAAATTGGATAACCGCCCATTTCCCCGGTGGAGGTTTATTGGATGCTTGTGGGCACAGCGGCTTGCCTCCCTCTGATGAGGGGGGTGGATTCGCCGTTAGGCGAAGGGGCTGTAAATAACGCATATTTATTTCGTTTCATCCATAAAATAAATTTACGGCGGAAGGGAGGCAGCGCCCTACGGTATCTCCCGTGTGATGTTTGTAGGGCGCTGGCTGTCTCCCGCCGGTGATTATGATTTTTCGATACGCACAATTTTTCTATTCAAATGCGGTGCTTGGGGCTAACCGGAGAGAATTAGCGCCGGTTAGTTTTGTGGGACAGGTCACCGTAAACCGGGGTTGCCAGCCCGAAGCCTCCGGATACGGTCAGGATCTGCCCGGTGGTATAGGCGGCTTCCTCACTTGCCAGGTACACTACCGCCGCGGCGATCTCCTCCGGCAGACCCATCCGCCCAAGGGGAATATGCCGCAGAAACAATGTCCGAAATTCCTCTGTCAGGTTCTTTTCCACCGCTTCGGTGGCGGTCATCCCCGGCAACACAGCGTTACACCGGATATTATTCTTTGCTTCCTGGACGGCAATCAGCTTGGTGAGATAGTTGATTGCCGCTTTGCTTGTTCCGTAGGCTACCTGAGAAATGTCAGGCACAATACCGCCCACAGAGGAGATGTTGATGATACTGCCCCCACCGTATGCCGCCATATGCTTTGCCGCGGCCTGTCCTGCCATAAAGACACTGCGCAGGTTCAGATTGACTGTGTCCAGAAATACAGTAGGATCGGTATGGGCAAAGTCCAGATCCCTGCCGGGATTGGAGGTGCCGAAATTGTTCACCAGCACATCGATCTTGCCTGCATCCTTCGCCACGTCTTCTACCATAGAAGAAAAGGTCTCCGGCCTTGTGGCATCGTTGTATACGCACTTTACATTGCCGCCTTCCCCGTTCAGCGCGTCCGCGACCTGCTGCGCCCGTTCCGGATTTCGGGCAGCCATATAAACACGTGCCCCTTCCTTTGCGCAAGCCTTTACACAGGCAAGGCCGATGCCCCGGGTGGAGGCGGTAATCAGTACCGCCTTGTCTTTCAGTCTCATATTGAATCTCCTTTACTGTGGATTTTAGGAAGAAAGAATACAGCGGCAATACCACCAGCGACGCAGAATAATTCTGCCCATGCAAGCCGGTGCACCGATTGGACAGCCGCTTCCGCCGCACCCATCCCGCCTGCAATCAGGCCGGTGATTTGGTTGGTAAACAGGGGGACAAATACAGCCACACCGAAGGGGGCGGCCAGATCCCGGAACAGGCCGTAGGTGCCCGTACCTGCCCCCGCCTCCGCAGAAGAGACACCGGACAGCGCCACCTTCATAAAAACCGTGCCGTTTCCGCCCAGGCCAAAGCCCAGGATGCCCAAAGAGGCCATCAGCAGCAGAATGGAGGTTCCGGTGGAGAACAAAAACAGCATACAGCAGCCGATGCCTGTCAGCAGCAGAGAGCCGGTCAGTACATATTTTGGTTCAAACCGGTCTGCCAGAGGGCCTAGGAGCACCGCGCCCAAGGACATGCCCAGATACATGACGGAGATCGCGTAGCCGGAGAGGAGGGAATTGCCCGGCTGGGTGTAATTGACAAAGACGATGGTATTGGTCATGTTCGCCTGCATCAGCCCTTGGGTGAGAAACAGTGCAAGAATACTGAGAATAAACGGGCTCCGTTTCATAAATCTGCCGGGCAGGATGGGATGCGCAGCCCGTTTTTCTGCTGCCACAAGACTTGCCAAGCTGATAACGGCGGCGATCAGCACCACGATAAAGGCGGCAGAAGACCAGCCGAAGTTCTGCCCAAAGGATGGGATACACAGCACAAGGCTGAAGAAAACAAGCACCAGGATTGCGCCGAAGCCGTCAAAGTTTTTCAGTGGCTTTTTCTGAGAATCCTGCTTCACACCCGTCACCAGACAGGCGGCAAAGGTGCCGATACAAATTGCCACACAGACCCATAGCATAGTGCGCCAGCCCTCAGCGGAGATGATCAGGCTGCCTAAGGTCGGCCCAAAAATAACAGACGCGCTGGAGATGAGCATATACAGGGAAAAGCCTTTTGCGATTTGGTTTTTGGGGAACTGGGTGACGATATAGGCCAGGATCACCGGCGCCATGGCGGCTGTACCGATGCCCACAATAAACCGGGCAACCAGCATAAACACGAGGGAGTTTGCCAATGCCGACAGTACATTCCCCAATGTAAACACAGCAATTCCCAGAAGAAGGGTTCTCTTGCGCCCGATGACATCCCCCACTTTTCCCAAAATAGGCGCGCAGGCGGCAGTAGACATGGCTTGGGCCAGGGCTGTCCAGGTGGTATTATTGTAGGCAATGCCTATGTCCTGCACAAAGGATGGGCCTAAAACGGTTGAAAAGCCGCCCACGATCCCAATTAAAAAGGCGGCCAATGCGTATGGAATAAATCCCTTTATATAACTGTGAGTTTCCTTCATAGTTACACTCCTTTTGGGATAGTATGCCCGCTTGTGGGTGTATTATTTACGCATATTAGGATACACTTTCTTTGGAAGGAGGGATTTTATGAAACAGAAGTTCTATATTTGTAAGCATTGCGGCAATATCATTACCCTGATTCGGGATAAGGGCGTTCCCATTTACTGCTGCGGTGAAAAGATGCATGAGATCGTGCCGGGAACTACGGATGCTTCCTACGAGAAGCATATTCCTGTCTATGATGTCGATGGGAATACAGTCCATGTCACAGTCGGATCTGTGGAGCATCCCATGACAGAGGAGCACTATATTGAATGGGTCTGCCTGGAAACCGAGCATGGTATTCAGTATGCCCATCTGGATCCGGATGACAAGCCGAGAGCGAAATTTGCCCTTTGTGAGGGCGATGAAGTCCGGGCAGTTTTCGCGTTTTGTAATCAACACAATCTTTGGAGGGGTTAAACGATGTCTATGATCAATAAGGAAGTTTCCGACTTCCGCACCTATGCGTTCCATGAAAACGGTTTTAAGTTTGTGTCCAAGGAGGATATTCTGGGGAAGTGGAGCGTGTTTTTCTTCTATCCTGCTGATTTTACTTTTGTCTGCCCCACGGAGCTGGAAGATCTGGCGGACAAGTATGAGCAGTTCAAGGCTATCGGTTGTGAGGTTTATTCTGTTTCTACGGACACACATTTTGTCCACAAGGCTTGGCATGATGCGTCAGAGCGGATCAAGAAGATCAATTATCCCATGCTGGCAGACCCCACCCACACAATTTCCAGGGATTTTCAGGTGTTGATCGAGGCTGACGGCTTGGCAGAGCGGGGTACTTTCATCATTAACCCCGAGGGGAAGATCGTAGGCTATGAGGTAACTGCAGGCAATGTGGGCCGCAACGCGGAGGAACTGCTGCGCAAAGTCCAGGCATGCCAGTTTGTGCATGCCCACGGCGACCAGGTGTGCCCCGCCAATTGGAAGCCCGGTGCGGAAACACTGAAACCCAGCCTGGATCTGGTGGGCCAGCTCTGAGATGGAAAACTTATACGATGTGATCGTGGTTGGCGGTGGCCCTGCGGGGCTGACAGCCGCCCTGTATCTGGCCCGGGCAAAGTACCGGGTGCTGGTATTGGAAAAGGAGCAATTCGGCGGACAGATTACCATTACCTATGAGATAGTCAATTACCCGGGCGTTGAAAAAACAAGCGGCAAAGCCCTTACCGATACCTTGCAGAAACAGGCATCGAGCTTTGGAGCGGAGTTTATGCTGGCAGAAGCCACCGGATTTGATCTTTCGGGGGATATCAAAACCGTGCATACCAGCCGTGGAGAATACCGGTGCTTCGGTGTGCTGCTGGCTACCGGTGCGCACCCCAGAACGGTGGGCTTCAAGGGCGAAGAGGAACACAAAGGCCGGGGTGTTGCCTATTGCGCCACCTGCGACGGAGAGTTCTTTACAGGCAAGGAAGTGTTTGTGGTAGGCGGCGGCTATGCGGCGGCGGAGGAAAGTGTGTTTTTGACCAAATTTGCCCGGCATGTGACCATCCTGATCCGCAAGAACGATTTTTCCTGCGCCGCATCTGTGGCGGATCAGGCGAAGAACCATGAGAAAATTACGGTCCTGACCAATACGGTGTTGGAGGAAGTGTCCGGTGAAAACGGTCTGAATTACGCCCGGTATAAAAATACCGCCACCGGAGAGGTGACGGAGTTCAGGAGTGCTGACGGTGAAACCTTTGGCGTGTTTGTATTCGTGGGATATGCCCCAGAAACAGATCTGGTGAAAGGACTCGTAGAACGGAACGAACAAGGCTATATCATCACGGATTCCGTGCAGAGGACCAATGTGGACGGGGTGTATGCCGCGGGAGATGTGTGTATCAAGCCTCTGCGGCAGGTAGTGACAGCCACCAGCGATGGCGCACTGGCAGCCACAGAACTTGAAAAATATGTGGCGGCCATGCACGAAAAGACCGGGCTGCGTGCCCATATGCCCGAGCCGAAGCAAAGCCAAACCGTAGTTGGCGTTGCCCCACAGAAGGCCGGTGAATCCGATCAGCTATTTACCCCGGAAACCCGGCAGGAGCTGAATACGGTTTTTGCCCGGATGGAGGGTTCTCTGCTGCTGAAACTAAGTCTGGATGATCGCCCGGCTTCCACGGAACTGGAACAATTCGTTACCGGGTTGGCAGCGCTTTCTGAAAAGCTTACGGTTACCGTTGCGGAAAGAAACGGGTCTTCTGAAAACGCGCCCTGCGTTACTGTATGCAAAGCTGACGGCACGGAAACCGGCCTTGCCTTTCACGGCGTACCCAGCGGACACGAGTTTACCTCTTTCGTGCTGGGACTGTATAACGCCGCAGGTCCGGGACAGGCACTGGACGAAGATACCAGACAGCGGATTGGGGCGATCACAAGCGACACGGATATGAAGATACTGGTTACACTCTCGTGCAGTATGTGCCCGGATCTGGTGATCGCTGCCCAGCGGATAGCGACGGAAAATCCCCATATTACCGCCCATGTGTATGATATTCGCCATTTTGAAAGCCTTAGGCGGCAATATAATGTGATGAGTGTGCCATGCCTGGTCATAAACCGCGATAAAGTATCCTTTGGTAAGAAGAACATTCATCAGGTATTGGATTTAATTCAGGGAAAATAGACAGGCAGGGACGGATATGATCCGTCCCTGTGTCCTGGGGAGATATTTGAAAGGGAAGGGGTGCTACATAAAAGTTTTTATATCAGGCAGATCAAGTAAAAATGCGGCACAATATGGTTGACAATTTTTTTTGACTGTGCTATTCTAATTGTGTTGAAATAGGGGGATAATTTGCCGTTTTCGGCAGAAAAAAGCCCTATTGTGCAATATGGATTAGAATCGGCAATCGCCGGTTTTAACATTTTTCTACGGAAGAAACCAGATATTTAGGAGGAATTCAAAACATGAAAAAGATCCTAGCACTGGTCATGGCAATGGTCATGATCCTGGCCCTGGCTGCCTGTGGCGGCAGTGGCGATGATTCCGCGGATTTCAAGGTTGGTGCTATCTACATCAACAGCAAGAACGACACTGCCGGTTACACCTACGCCCATCATAACGGCATCACCACTGCTATGAAGGAACTGGGTATGAATGTGGACAAGCAGTTGTTCATCGTGGACAACGTTGCGGAAGACAAGCAGGCTGTGTCCGATGCGGTTGACACCCTGGTGGGCAATGGCGTTGACATCATTTTCGGCATTTCCTTCGGCTATATCGACGCTATGGAAGAGGCTGCCAAGGAGTATCCCGATGTGATCTTCTCCCACGGCACTGGCTATAAGGCAAATGAGACCAACTTCAATAACTACTTTGGCCGTATTTACCAGGCCCGTTACCTGGCCGGTATCGCTGCAGGTCTGAAGTCTCTGGAGACCGGTAATAACAATGTGGGCTATGTTGCTGCCCATACCACCGACTATGCTGAGACCGCTTCCGGTATTAACGGCTTTGCACTGGGTGTGCAGGCTGTGAACCCCAATGCCAAGGTTTACGTGAAGAACCTGAACAACTGGGCCGATGAGGTCAACGAGAAGGCTTACGCTGAAGAGTTGATCAACTCCTTTAATTGTGGCGTGATCTCCCAGCACTGCGACTCCGCACAGCCCCAGATCGCTGCCCAGAATGGCAATGTTTTTGGCTGTGGCTACAACTCCGACATGACCGCTGACGCGCCCAAGGCGCACCTGACCGCTGCCATCTGGAACTGGAACGTTTACTATGGTACTGCCATCAAGGCTGCACAGGCCTGCAAGGGTGATGCATCCAAGTTTGTGGAAAAGATGGGCGGAAACGCTTACTACGGCGGCCTGAAGGAAGGCTTTGTGGATATCTCTGCGCTGACCGAAAACTGCGCCAAGGGTACCAAGGAAGCCATCGAGGCTGTTAAGAAGCTGATGGTTGATGGTGAGTGGGATGTATTCTCCGGCGTAAAGCTGAGCATTGCTGTTGACGCTGACGGCAAGGCTACCGTTGCCAAGACCAATGCTGCCCTGGAGTCTAACGGCTTCCAGTACAAGGACGGCAACTTCAAGACACCTATGGAGAACACTGTTGTTGTTGCTGCCGGCGGTGCTTCCGTGGATGACGGCGTGATCAAGGGTTCTATGAACTACCTGGTCAAGGGTGTTGAGGAAGTATAATCCTATATCCCGATATTCTTACCGGGTCGGCCTCAACCGGCCGACCCGGTTTTACGTTTTACAAAGGCAGAACACAGAAAGGGATCGTGCATTGCTTTCTGTCTTGTGCTTTTATTAAAAGAGAGGAGGAAATCTCCATGAGCGAGCATTACGCCATTGAAATGCGGGGGATCACCAAGGCCTTCGGCAGTGTGGTAGCAAATAACAATGTGGATTTAAATGTGAAGCCCGGCGAGATTTTGGCACTATTGGGCGAAAACGGTTCTGGCAAGACCACTTTGATGAATATGCTTTCCGGTATCTACAAGCCCGACAGCGGCAATATTTATGTGGATGGGAAAGCGGTTTCCATCAACTCCCCGGAGGATGCGAAGTGGCTGGGGATCGGCATGGTTCACCAGCATTTTAAGCTGGTGAATGTATTTTCCGCCGCGGATAACATCTGGATGGGCAGGGAGAAGGCCGGCCTGGTGCTGAAAAAGGAAAGGTATACCCAGATTGAGAAGATTGCCAAGAAGTTCGGCTTTGAAATCGATCCGAAGAAGAAGGTTTACAATATGTCTGTTTCTGAGAAGCAGACGCTGGAGATTATTAAAGTCCTGTACTATGGTGCCAAGGTCATTATTTTGGATGAGCCTACGGCAGTGCTGACAGAGCAAGAGAACCAAAAGCTCTTCGCCGTGCTGCGCCGGATGAAGGAAGAGGGCCACTCTATTATTATCATCACCCATAAGCTCAATGAGGTTATGGAGATTTCGGACCGGGTGGCAATCCTGCGCAAGGGTGCGTATATCACCACAGTGGAGACCGCCCAGACCAATGAACAGGCCCTGACCGAGTGGATGGTTGGCAGAAAAATCGATTTAAATATCGACCGTCCGGTGATGGAAAAGACCCGCCCCCTGCTGGAAGTGCGGGATCTGACCATCCGCAGCGACGAAGGCGCAGTTGCTATTGACGGTGTGAACTTTTATATTCGCGGCGGCGAGATTCTGGGCGTAGCCGGTATTGCCGGTTGTGGGCAGAAGGAGCTGTGTGAAGCGATTGCGGGTCTGCGGCCCATTGAAAAGGGGCAGATGATCCATAAGGGCGACAATATTGTAGGTCTGCCCCCTAAAAAGATTTTGGAAAAGGGTATTTCCATGTCCTTCATCCCGGAGGACCGGCTGGGCATGGGCTTGGCCCCCTCTTTGTCCATTACGGATAATATGATTCTAAAAAGCTATGGGGAGACTAAGGGCCCGTTTGTGGACCGAAAGCTGGGCAGAGCGGATGCGGAACAGGTGATTCGGGAATTAGAGGTAGTAACCCCTTCCACAGAAACACCGGTGCGCCGTCTTTCCGGTGGTAATGTGCAGAAGGTGCTGCTTGGCCGGGAAATCAAGGCCGGACCCAATGTGATTATCACTGCCTACCCTGTCCGGGGATTGGATATCAACTCCTCGTATACTATCTATAATATCCTCAATCAGCAGAAACAGCAGGGAGTTGGAATCCTGTTTGTAGGTGAGGATATGGATGTCATGATGGCCCTGTGTGATAAGATCATGGTCCTGTGCCATGGCAAGGTGATGGGTGTCGTGCATGCCCATAAAACCACCAAGGAAGAGCTGGGACTGATGATGACCGGTGCGCTGGATCTTTCCAATAAATATCAAGACAAGCCTGCCGGCATCGCCAAGGATACACGCTTTGGTGAAGAAGGACAGGGAGAGGAGGCATAACCGTGAAACTACATATTGTAAAACGGGAGAATTGCCCCCTGTGGAAACGCTGCTGCTTTTACTTGGCGGCGATACTAGCCGCTTTGGTTATTGGCAGTGTGATCCTGTTGGCCATTGGGGTCAATCCTATGGCTTATTACACCCGGATGTTCACCATGGGCACCGTGGGCAATAAGATTGCCTATAAGACCTACATCAACTATCTGAAGGATTTTGTGCCTCTGGCACTTACCGCATTGGGCTTGAGCCTGGCCTTTAAGATGCGCTTTTGGAACATCGGCGGTGAAGGACAGTTTATTATGGGGGCGCTGGCTTCTTCTGCCGTTGCCATTCAGTTAGGCAGCACACTTCCCTCGGCAGTTGTTTTGCTGCTGATGTGCATTGCTGCTATGGCGGCTGCCGGCTTATACGGCCTTTTGGTGGCTGCGCTGAAGGTAAAATTCGGCACAAACGAAACGCTGCTGACCCTGATGCTCAACTATGTTGCCATGTATCTTCTGAACTTTCTGATGGGAACCAAGGCGGGCTGGAACTTTTTCCTTAATGCCCAGGAGCTGCGCCCCGTTCCCCAAAAGCATCCCGAAGGCTCCCTGTTCCCGACCATTCCTATGGGCGGCAAATTTGGGCTGAACATCTGCGTGATTTTGGTGTTTATCATCGGGCTTGTGATCTATGTATATCTGAAGCACACGAAGCAGGGCTATGAGATCAATGTGGTGGGTGACAGCATTGGCACTGCCCGATACGCCGGTATGAAGACGAACCGCATCGTATTGCGGACGGTATTTCTTTCTGCCTGCCTGATCGGTTTGGCGGCTGCCTTTAAAATGGGTACGGTTGGCACCATGTCCACTTCCATCACAGCGGATGTGGGCTGGACCGGCATCATTGTTGCCTGGTTGGCGCAGCTCAATACCTGGGCAATCTTCATTGTTTCCGCGCTGATTTCCATGCTGCACTACGGCTCAACGGTAGCCGCAGCCACCTTTAAGCAGGTGGACGCCAGCTTTGCCAATATGCTGCAGGGCTTTATTCTGTTTTTGGTGCTTGCTGCGGATTTTATGATCCGTTTCCGGATTGTCCGCACAAAGAAGGAGGGCCGCAATGGATAAATTAGGTGTGATCACTTCGTTTCTGCACGCCATCGTGGTCTACAATATCCCTTTGCTTTACGGCACTGTGGGCGAGATCGTGGTAGAGAAGTCCGGGAGTTTGAACCTGGGCGTGGAAGGCATTATGGCCGTGGGCGCTATTTTCGGCTATATGATGGGCTGTTTTGCCAACTCGCTTGGGGTGGGTATCGGCGTGGCATTTTTAGCAGGCGCACTGTGCGGTTTGCTGTTTGCGTTTCTCACGGTGTCCCTCCAGGCCAATCAAAACATCACCGGCCTGACCCTGACAACCTTTGGCTTGGGCGTTTACTTCTTTGTGGGTACCAGTCTCAAGGCCGTGAAGTGGCCGGTTATGGGTGAGTATGCTAACATTATGAAGGGGTTTGCGGACCTGCCCATCCCCGGTCTTTCCAAGCTTCCTGTGATCGGTAACGGTCTTTTTAGCCATAACATTATGGTGTATTTGGGCATTGTCATTGCCGTGGCGATGTGGTGGTATTTGAACAAGACGACGCCGGGTCTGCGTCTGCGCGCCATCGGTGAGAATCCCGGCGCGGCGGACTCAGTGGGCGTTAATGTGAAGCGGATAAAGTATTTGCATATCTGCCTGGGATGCGGCATCATGGGTGTGGGAGGCTACTATATGGCGCTGAATATGGGAGGCTCCTTCAACTCCAGCTGCTGGATCAATGGCTATGGCTGGATCGCGGTGGCGCTGGTTATTTTTGCCAATTGGAATCCGGTTTTGGCCATCCTGGGTACTTTTATCTTTGGATTCTTCAACACGCTCAAGGTCTCCGGAAGTACGCTGGCAGCAGCCTTCCCCGGTGGTTTGGGCTGGTTGGCAAACATCCCCTCCGAGGTCTTTGACGCGCTGCCCTTTGTCATTACTGCTATTGTGCTGGTGGTCTCCTCTGTTCAGAACAGAAAGAACAGCGGGCAGCCTGCCTTCCTGGGGCAGAATTACTTCCGGGAGGAGCGGTAACGCTTTCTGAAACGGATATGCAGGGATTATAGGATATGGTCATTGCTTTTTAAAGTCCTTGGGCTTATAATATAGAGGAAAGCATTGCCAAAGCTTGAGAAGAGAAAACACAACCCAATGATAGAGCAGTGTTACAGGTATCGACGGCAGTGCGATCGTACTCTATGAAAAATACAAAGGAATCATTTCAGTAAGGAGAAACGGATATGAAGGCTATTATTAATGCAGAGTTGGTTATGCGGGACCATCTGATTCCGGACGGCGCGGTGCTGATTGAAGACGGTAAAATCACAGCCTATGGCGAGATGGAAACATTGCAGATCCCTGCGGATTGTGAGATTCTGGATGCCCAGGGGGCTTATGTGGGTCCCGGTCTGGTGGATATCCACACACATACGGGCGGTGAGCATCAGTTCTGGAAGGAGCCCATTCCGGCGGCTTTATACCATCTGGAGCATGGCGTGACATCGGTTATGCCTACACCCTATCCCCGGAACAAGAAGGAGGAGTACATAGAAGCGGGCAAGAATGTGCGCGCGGCGATGGCACAGCCGGAAGGCCGGAGCATCGTGGGCATCTATGGAGAGGGTCCGTACATCAATCCCAAATATGGCTCCAATGCGGCCCGGAATCCCTGGAACAAGCCGGTGCTGGCAGAGGATTATATGCCTATCTTAGAGGCTTGCGGAGATATTACCCGGGTATGGGGCTTTGCCCCGGAGCGGGGAGAAGAGGAGCTTATCCCCTTCATACTTGCGGCGAAAAAGGCAAATCCTGATGTGTGCTTTGCGGTGACCCACTCGGAGGCATCGCCCCAGCAGATTGAGGCACTGATGCCCTACGGCCTGCGCATCGGTACCCACCACACCAACGCGACCGGTGACAGAGTGAAGTATCCCGAGGTGCGGGGCGTGTGCGTGGATGAAACGGTCAACTACAATCGAGAGATCTATGCAGAGCTGATATGCGACAGCAAGGGCATCCATGTAGACCCCTATATGCTCCGTCTGGTGCGGAAGATCAAAGGGGATGACCGGATCATCCTGATTTCTGACCGGACTTACGCGGATGCGCCGAACCCCCCGGAATGTGCCCATATCACGGATCTGAATTTTGACCAGTGGGGTGGTATCGCAGGCTCTAAGCTGACGCTGGATGTGGCCTGCCGGAACTATATGAAGCACACCGGCGCGTCTCTGGTGGATGCGTTCCGGGTAGCGTCCTACAATCCTGCCCGTGCTGTATGTCTGCTGGACCGGGGTGAGATCGCGGTCGGCAAGCGGGCGGACCTGATCTTTGTGGATCACAAAATGAACGTGAAGACAGTCCTGCTGGGCGGCGACAAGGTAAAGTAAATAAGACAAAAAGAGCGTGTTGCAGTTCAAAATGCTGCAACACGCTCTGCTATTATGCGAACATCTTCCACACGGGGAAGTAGGGGGCGGCGCCCTCGACGCCCCGATTAGGACATTGGACACTTTGGGACGGGGCATCAAAGGTGCCGCTCCCTACAATTTACCCTGTGGGGTAATACAGCAGAATATAAAAAAGCAGCCCTTTCAGACTGCCCCAACATTTTTATTATATAATAGCTTGCAGCTATGCGTCAAGATAAATTAGGAAATAGTGATAGTTTCGCTGTTATAAACAAAAAAACACGTATTCAAGTTAAAAAAGAGAGCGTATATATTGTGTAAAATACCATATTGTAGTAATTTTGTCATTCCGTTATAATTAAAATATAAGCAGAAGGGTTACGCTTTGGCATAACCTTACCTGCGAGAAAATTGGAAAACCAGCTAAAATAAAAAAGGAGGAATCCCCAATGAAAACGAAATGACATTCAAGAATGATCGCGCTGCTGCTTGTTTTGTGCCTGTGCGTCACTACGTTGCCGGGCATGGTAAATGCTCAAGATAATTTAAATCCGCATAAAAAGGATAAAGTAATGCTCAGTGATATTCTGGCAAGTAATACAAATATTTACAACATATATGACCCTTTGGCGGAAAGTGATGTTCCTGATATCATCGGATATAATGAAGCAATAAAAAAGGATCATGTTTCCAGACTATACTCCGATGAAGGCGACAATCTTAATAAGGTAGTTTTTCTAAATTTAGATGGGACAAAAACCATGTACCTGTTTGATTTTCCGGTAAAATATGTGGATACCAATGGTGAGATTCAGGATATCAGCCTGGACATTGTGGACAGCGCCTCCGGCGCGTTTCAAACAGCCGGAAATTCCACTGTGACAACGTTTTCAGCTCAGGCAAGCAATGGTATCTCGCTTTCCGGTAACGGAACGAATATTACATTGGTGCCCATCATACCCACTGTGTCCACAGGCACACAGACCATGACCGCGGGCAGCAATGCCGGGAATTTGGGCAGCATTTCAGCCGAAGAAACGGTCATTTCCCACGCGGCTGCCAGAATCGATGAAAAGACGATCCAGTACCGCTATGATAATAAGACTACGATCGAATATTCCCTTACCTATACCGGCTTTAAGGAAGATATCGTGGTCAGCGAGTATACCGGGCAGACGGAATACGCCTTTACCCTCCGCACCGGCGGCTATGCACTGGAAGAAATAGACGGATCCTATTTCCTGGTGGATGATGAGGGGAATATAAAAGCGACGATCGGTGATATTATTATCTTTACAGCGGATGAGCGGAACAATACCATGGGCAGTATCGTACCCACCACCATTGTTGAGAATGAGGAATATTTGCTTACCATCGTGGTAGACCCGGAATTTTTGGCAGATGAAAATACTGCTTATCCCATCCGTATTGACCCCACTGTGGAGATCAACTATGATAATAACGGCGCAGGTGCGATTCAGGACGCTACTGTCTATACAGACGATACCACCAACGGCTCCTTAGGCTCTATTTTCGTGGGACTGAAGCAAAACGGCGGCATTGCCCGGATATTGATGAAGTTCCCAAGTCTGGATCTGAACAGCTTTGGAGAAGGTGTGCAGATCCAAAGTGCTACTGTAACATTGCGGGATCTGCTGTGCGAGAGTACATCTCTGGATGTGTACTGCCATGTATACGCAGGCGCGGTATGGAACGAAAGCAATGTATGCTGGGATAATACCATTGCAGTCAGCCCCAATTATCTGTCTGATCAATTGGATATGAAGACGATCTCCTATTCCATCGGCACAGCACTGCCCGAACAGCACAGATACAGCTTTGACATTACCCAGGCGGTGCAGGGTTGGATGGACGGAAACTACGACCAGAATAAGGGCATTGTTTTCAAAGCCAATTCAACAGTGGAAAATGGAAGCACCTATAACTGGCGGACCATGGGTTCTTACAATCGGGCTTCTTATAAACCAACGCTGAGTGTAACATACACATCGGATAATTATCAGTTTATTGTCAACGGTACTTACTACTTAAATAACGATGATACCGGAAAGTATCTTCGCTACAACGCCGGAATCGCGTCCGGTATATCCGGCCTGCTTGCAAATTTGGGAACTTCCATTCAGTGGGAGATACAGAATAGCAGCAGCGGAAGCGGTTATGTGATCCGGGCGAAAAACGATACCACCAAGTATTTGGGCGTGCCTACAAATGTGGACAGCGGCAGTGTTGAAATGGTAACCGTTAGCAACACTGCAATTCCGTCAAGGTGCATTTGGTCCATAACCGTTGCAAATGGCGGCGGCTGCCTGGTGAGAAACACCTATAATTCCAAGTATCTGTACGCAAGCGGAACATATCTGTACACTAGTTCCACAACGGGAACCATTGGTACATCTACTTACTATTCCAGGGTTTGGAGAATAGCAAACACATCCTATTATGGCAATGGAAGTTCTTATACTTCAAGAGAATTAACTGCAGGAACATATATATCGAATATAAGTATGAATGTAGGACAGAAGAAAATGCTTGGTATTTCTAAGGCTTACTCTAACGAAGCATATTGCTCGGTGTCTGATTTTACTTTTTCGGGGTACTCATCAATTATTAACACCAATAATTCAACGGGGGAGCTGACAGGAACAAAGAGCGGAAATACTACAGTTACTGCTACGCATAAAGTCACAGGGAGAATTATTACGTTTACTGTAGATGTCGGGAAATTACTTATCTATCAGTCAGCGGATACGGAGTATCATGAAGAAGATGGCTCACTTGCAGAGGATTTGTGGTGTGGTGATTTAAGCGCAGAAGCCCTTGCTGCATTAAGTCCCATTGATGATGGCTTGATGGAATATTCTCCGAATGAGCTTAGAAATAAGTGGGAGAACCTTGCAGAACTAATGACATCTGGAGCACTTACATCTGTTGCACTTGATATGATCGACCATTTTATGCAAGGCTCAGGAGATCCGTATAGTAATGCCGCCCTCACTGAAGCGGCACGAAATCACAGCAGTACGCAAGAGTATGTGGGATATGTGGAGCAGTATACTAAGGAACTCATAGCAGAGTATACTGGAGATATTTTAGCTCTGACATATGATGCTGAGGATAGGGAGGATAACCCGCTGAGATTAAAGCTATACAATAATGGAATATATCAACCTGTTTATGATACTCTTCCGGATAAATGGAATGGTTTGGTATTTTGCCTTCATAGCTTATGGGGGAATAAAATTGAGGTCAGTGAATTTACAGTGTCAGGCTCAAGTTATACTTGCACCGTGCATTTTACCTTATATGATCACTTTGGATTAGATCAAAACGATATTGAATCACATGGGCAAGAGGGATTCTGTGCTTGGTATATCTTACAGCATTATTCGGGGTATAATAGTGCATACCGTCCGTTCCTTACGCTTATTGAATTTGATATAACCTTTACTGGTTCAATTTGATGAGGTGATTAATATAATTAGCCGCGTGTTGAAGGTTTTATGTATTATACTTATAACAGCTTTTTCATCCTTGTTGTTGCATAAGGAGGTAGGCACGTATTATTTTGAATGTATACTATTTCCATTGCTTCTTGGGGGCTTTGAATTGTTTTCCGGTGTTCGACATCTGTTATGTTATCGCAAAAACAGAAAGACAAGGGTTGTTTTTGAAGCAATTCGCGCAGTAGTAGGCAGCTTATTGTGCTTTGGAGCAATTATTGTTTTATGTATGGATGTTTTATGTGTGTTGGCCTACTATGTACTGGGACTGATATACGGGATCGCCATAAACATTATTGGTATTGTATTTGAAAAACCATATCCAGGTACTAAAAATTATACGATATTCTGTGGGGCGATTTGGTGCTTTCTTGGGTTTTCACTTTTGCGGCCGTTAGTAATTTTTGGTGATCAATATAGAAATCCTGTAGATATTTTGGCCGATGATCTCTTTGCTAGTTATGCGCTATTGGTGATCGTTCCGTTACTGCTGGCTCTATGGGAATTGTTTTTAGGAATGCGGTATCTGTCTTTTGAAAAAAATAAAAGTATTTTGAAAGCAACTCTTTCTTGGATTTGTGTAGCCTTGGGCGGTGTGCTGTGTTGCTTTGAGATTGGCAAAATGTTCCTTATAACTATCGATTTGGATGCTATACTGTTGTTTGTACTTATCTCCCTTCCATTTCATATTGCGAACCTGCTTACTGATCGTAGCACAGGAGGCTAACAAGGCGAAGCAATCGATAACATTAAAGTATATTTTGAAGGGACACCA
>JAZNIG010000068.1:0-5066 GCA_045577355.1 Faecousia sp.
GCGAAGTACTTGATGGTGCGGACCATCTGAGAAACATAGGAGTTCTCGTTGTCGTACCAGGAAACGACCTGAACTTGAACCTTGCCGTCGGGCAGCTTGCTGACCATGGTCTGAGTAGCGTCGAACAGGGAGCCGAAACGCATGCCGATCACATCGGAGGAAACGATCTCATCCTCGTTGTAGCCATAGGACTCAGTAGCAGCAGCCTTCATGGCAGCGTTGATTTCCTCAACGGTGACAGCCTTGGAGCAGACAGCGTTCAGGATGGTGGTGGAGCCGGTGGGAGTGGGGATCCGCTGAGCAGCGCCGATCAGCTTGCCGTTCAGCTCGGGGATAACCAGGCCGATAGCCTTAGCAGCACCGGTGGAGTTGGGAACGATGTTCACAGCACCAGCGCGGGAGCGGCGCAGGTCGCCCTTTCTCTGAGGACCGTCCAGAATCATCTGGTCACCGGTGTAAGCGTGGATGGTGCACATAATGCCGGACTCAATGGAAGCCAGGTCATTCAAAGCCTTAGCCATGGGAGCCAGGCAGTTGGTAGTGCAGGAAGCGGCGGAGATGATGTTGTCTTCCTTGGTCAGGGTGGTGTGGTTAACATTGTAAACGATGGTGGGCAGGTCGTTGCCGGCGGGAGCGGAGATAACGACCTTCTTAGCGCCTGCGTCTACGTGGGCCTGAGCCTTGGCCTTGGAAGTGTAGAAGCCGGTGCACTCCAGCACAACGTCAACACCCAGCTCGCCCCAGGGCAGCTCAGCGGCGTTGGCCTTAGCGTAGATGGTGATTTTCTTGCCGTCCACAATGATGTGATCCTCGCCAGCCTCGACAACGTGACCCTGAGCCGCGTAATTGCCCTGAGTGGAGCCGTACTTCAGCAGGTGAGCCAGCATCTTGGGAGAGGTCAGGTCGTTGATAGCGACCACTTCGTAACCCTCAGCACCGAACATCTGACGGAAAGCCAGACGACCGATACGGCCGAAACCATTGATTGCAACTTTGACAGACATGTTTGTTTCCTCCATTTAATAACTTTCTTACTGTGTTTTGCAGTTTTACGACAAAATTCGGCAAGGGTGTTATAAACCCTATATGAATTCATTATACAATAACAAAAACAGGATGTAAAGTGGGCGTTTTGCAAAAATCAACACACTTTTATCGATTAAAATTGGAACAGCTAACCAAAAACAGCCCGCCCAGGTACATAAGGAAGGGGTTGCCAGCCGTAATTTGCTAAAAATTTCAGCTTGCCGTATCGTTGCGATCACCGTTGCAGGGAGAGAAAAACAAATTTACTTGTTGCGGAAAAATTCTTCAATTTCTTTACGGGTTGCCTGAACACTGCCTTGGAACGCACCGGGTTTGCCGCCGCCCCGGCCATGCAGGGTTTGGGTCAGCACTTGCCCCAGCTGGCGCGCGTCGCCGTTTTTGCAGCTCAGGCACAGGGTGTATCCGGTGCTGTCTGAGCCGGAAAACACGGCAGCTGTACCGCCGCAGACATCTGCAATGGTATCTGCCAGCTCCCGTACAGAGGGGGCGGACAGACCATCTTCAAAGTGCTGGACATGGCCTTTTCCAATATATGCCGTGGCAATGGCGGAAAACACCCGTTTCTCCAGGCCCGCGGCCCGGTACTTTTCCCCGGTCAGTTGGTCGCTTATCCGCTGGACAGCTGGCGCGGTCTCCAGTATTTTAGCAGAGAGAAGCTGGGAAATCTGACGGTTTTGCTCATATACCCTGCACATATAATCGTAAGCCCGTTTGCCGCAGACCATTTCCAGCCGCACACCCTGATGAAATTTTACACAGGATAAAATTTTGATCAAGCCGATCTGCCCGGTGCGGGCTACGTGAATACCGCAGCAGGCGCAGGTGTCACAGCCGGGGATATCTACGATGCGGACTGGCCAGGGCAGGGCTTTTTTGGTGCGGTACTTTACCTTGGACAGTTCTTCCGGATCCGGGACGCAGCAGTGGATGGCAACATCCTCCCAAACTACCCGGTTGGCCGCGGCTTCCAGTTCCATTAGCACATGGGATGGGATGGGGCCGTCAAAATCCACTTCCATCACATCCCGACCCACATGAAAGCCTACATTATGATAGCCGTATTTCTGATAGATCAGACCGGAGAGGATATGCTCACCGGCGTGCTGCTGCATCAGATCGAACCGACGCTCCCAGTCAAGCCGTCCGGTGACAGAGCTGCCTACAGGCAGGGGCTTATCACATAGGTGCAGGACGTTGTTGTCCCGCTCCTTCACATCCAGCACATTGACATCTCCCAGTGTGCCCAGGTCGCATGCCTGACCGCCGCCCTCCGGGTAAAAGGCTGTGGCATCTAGGGTGACAAGATAGCCCTGTTCTACCGTTTGGCAGCTTGTGACAATGGCGGTAAATTCCCGTATAAGGCAGTCCTCATAGTATAATTTACGTGTTTCCATAAAAGCACTCCTGATTTACAAATTTCAGTTTGTCGCTTTGTTTGTTGATAGCGTAGGGCGGGGGCTTGCTTCCGCCAAACACCGCGTTAAATGCGCGGCGGGACCAAGGCTCCGCCCTACAATTGCCGTGCTAAACAGCCCGATAAATACAAATTTGTTTTATTGTAGCACAAGCTTGGTGGGTTTGCAAATACCGGCAGCATCTTGTCGAGTGGTTTGTTGGAAACAGACCAAGGTTTCGTGTTTTTTCTGGAGTTTCCCACAGTAAAATGATACACACAACGAACGAAGGAGGACGGGCCATGCAGTGTCAGAAACTGAAAACCTATATGGAAACAGGGCGGGTGGTGTTTTTGCCAGCCCGGGCGATCCGGCCAAACCCCGCGCAGCCCCGGAAAGTTTTTCGGGAGGAGGCGCTGGCGGAGTTGGCCGAAAGTATTCGCCAGCATGGGATCCTCCAGCCCCTCTCTGTCCGAAGGGTTAGAACAGGCTATGAGCTGATCGCAGGGGAGCGTCGGCTGCGGGCGGGGATTCAGGCCGGGCTGACGGAGATCCCCTGCATTATTATGAGTATGGACGATAAGGAATCCGGCATGGCTGCGCTGGTGGAAAATCTGCAGCGTCAGGATCTGGATTTTATTGAGGAGGCAAGAGGCATCAGCTACCTGATGGAGCAGTGGTCTATGAGTCAGGATCAGGTAGCCAAGCTTTTGGGCAAGAGCCAAAGCGGGGTAGCCAATAAACTGCGTCTGCTGCGACACAGTTCGCAGGTGCTGGAGGCTATCCGGGCTGCGGGACTTACGGAGCGCCATGCCCGGGCGTTGCTGAAACTGCCGGCAGAGCCTCAGAAGCTACAGGCCATATCTATGATAGAAAAGCTGGGGATGAGTGTTGCCCGGGCAGAACGGTACATAGACGAGCTGCTGGAGGAACCGAAGGGCAAGGGAAGTAAGGTGAATTTGGGGGCATTTCTCAACAATTTAAACCAATCTTTAGCCCGAATACAGCTTTCCGGTATTCCCGCAGTGTCTGAACGGCGGGAGACGGACAGTCAGATTGTGCTTACCATTACCATTCCCAAATAGAAAAATGAATTGCGTAGGTTAAGTTGTGTTTCTTTGTTGCTTTTTGTTGGAGAGTTTGATATGATTGACAGCAATGAAACGGAGGAATCCCCTATGCTTAACCGATATATCGGCAACAGGACCTTCTACCGACAGGTCCTGGCCATTGCACTGCCCATCATTTTACAAAACGCAATTACCAATTTTGTGTCGATGCTTGATAATGTGATGGTGGGGCAGCTCAGTACTGCGGAAATCAGCGGCGTTACCATTGCCAATAATAATCTGCTGTTTATTTTTAATTTGTGCCTTTTTGGCGGCGCCGCCGGCGCGGGTATTTTTACTACGCAGTTCCATGGATCCAGGGATCATGAAGGCATCCGCTATACCTTTCGCTACAAGCTCCTGATCTGCCTGCTGCTGACGCTGATAGGCGCGGTGGTTTTTATATTCGGCAGCGATTGGCTCATCAGTCTGTATCTGCAGGGGGAGGGGGATCCCGCGCTGGCCGCGGATACCCTGTATTTCGGACGAAAGTACCTGATGGTGATGCTGTTCGGCATGCTGCCCTTTGCGCTAACCAATGTGTATGCCAGTACGCTTCGGGAATGCAGCCAGCCCACAATCCCCATGCTGGCAAGTCTGGCGGCTACAGTCACCAACCTGTTGCTGAACTATGTTCTGATCTTCGGTCACTTTGGCTGTCCCTCAATGGGCGTTACCGGCGCGGCGCTGGCAACGGTGATCTCCCGTTATGTGGAACTTACGATTGTAGCCCTGTGGGCCCATCGCCATGGGGAGCAGCACCCCTTTATCAAAGGCGTTTACCGTTCTTTATATATTCCGGGAAAGCTGTTTCGCTCCATCACCCTGAAGGGAACACCGCTGCTGGTCAATGAAGGAATATGGTCGTTGGGGATGGCATTTTTGAATCAGTGCTATTCCTACTGCGGTCTGGCGGTGGTACCTGCCTTGAGTATATCCACTACTATTTATAATTTGTCCGGCGTGGTATTCCGCTCTCTTGGCAACACGGTGGGAATCATCATCGGCCAGATGCTGGGGGCCAACCGGCCGGAGGGGGAGGTTCGCGCATCCTACCGCAAAATGACGGCAATGAGCGTGATGTCCGGTATCTTGTTTGGGGCGTTGAGTGTAGCGGTTTCCGGCCTGTTTCCCAGGCTGTATAATACCAGTGAGCAGGTGCGGATTCTGGCTGCGCAACTGATTGTGATATCTTCGGTGCTTATGCCTCTGCAGGCCTATATTTTCCCAGTATATTTTACTCTTCGGGCCGGCGGTAAGACAATGATTACATTTCTGTTTGACAGCGGCGCGGTCTGGGCCATGAGTATTCCCCTGGCTTTTGCGCTCAGCCGCTATACAGGACTATCCATCCTGGTGATTTACACCCTTTGCACAGCAACCGATGCCATTAAATGTGTCATTGGCGCATATATGATCCGCAAGGTGCGTTGGGTTCAGACACTTGCAGAAAAATGATGAACGGAGGCAATTCCCACGGCATTCGGGCCCCGGTCCGGGTTTCGGAGGCCTTGGA
>JAZNIG010000069.1:0-6007 GCA_045577355.1 Faecousia sp.
ACGATCCGACTTTAACGACTATATTTTTGCGGTGATCTGCGAGGAATTGGGCCTTGCAGGGGCGCTGCTGATCATTTTATTGTTTGCGGCCCTGATACTCCGGGGCTACTGGATCGCACTGCGGGCTTCTGACCGGTTTTCCACGGTGCTGGCCGCAGGACTCATTTCCCTCATCGCAGTCCAGACGATCCTGAATCTGGGTGTGGTGACAAATCTTTTGCCATCCACAGGCATAGCATTGCCGTTTTTTTCTTATGGAGGAACGGCACTGGCGGTAAACCTGGGGGAGATGGGCGTTGTACTCAGTATTTCCCGCTATCGGAATCAGGCAACACGACAGGAGGACTTATAATGAATGTGATTTTTAGCTGCGGCGGGACTGCGGGCCATATCAACCCTGCCATTGCAGTTGCCAATGTGTGCAAAGAACGCCATCCGGATACCAATATCCTGTTTATTGGCGGTATCGGCGGGATGGAAGAAAAACTGGTACCCAAGGCTGGTTTTGAACTGAAGACGCTGCCTGCGGACGGCGCGTCCAGAGGGAAATCTCTGAAAGCGTTGATCCATAATGGAAAGGTACTGGCGAATTTGTTTCGGTCGATCTATGCCTGTAAGCGTATTATCCGGGAATTTAAGGCAGATGTAGTGGTGGGGACCGGCGGCTATGCCAGCTTTCCTGCGCTGATGGCGGCTTCCTTGCTGAAGATTCCTACCTGTGTCCATGAGAGCAATGCGATGCCGGGCTTGACTACCAGATTGGTTGCTGACCGGGTGGATAAGGTACTTGTCTGCTTCCCGGAAAGTGCCAAGCATTACCGGCACCCGGAGAAGGTAGAGGTGGTGGGTATGCCTGTAAAGCGGGAGTTTATATTCACCCGAAAGGAAGAGGCCCGAAAAGAGTTGGGCCTGGATCAGCGGCCAGTGATTGTATCTGCCTTTGGCAGCCTGGGGGCCCAGGCTATGAATGAAATGATCTGCCGGCTGTTTCGGCTGGAGCAGGATGCAGAGTTTCCATACCAGCATATCCATGCGGTGGGTACCTACGGTTGGCGATGGATCCATGATTACGCAGCTTTGCAGGGCGTAGACCTTCGCAATTGCCCATCTATCATGGCGCAAGAGTATATTTTCAATATGCCCACAGTCATGGCAGCGGCGGATATTGTAATCAGCCGGGCTGGGGCGTCCAGCTGCAATGAGATTGCCGCCTCGGGGACGCCCTGTATCTTGATCCCGTCTCCCAATGTGACGGATAATCACCAGGAGAAGAATGCCCGGGCGTTGGAGCAGAGCGGTGCGGCGGTTGTGGTTTTGGAAGCAGAATGTACTGAGCAGAGGCTGATGGATGAGATAAAGGCGTTACTGGAGGATCGGGAACGGTATACCTGTATGGGTAAGGCTCTGCAGAATATTGTGATTCCAGACTGTGCAGAACGGCTGTGTGATGTGATAGAGAGGCTTTCATGCCGTAAATAAGGAGAAGCATAAATGAATACCAAAGACAAAAAGCGCATTGCCCGTCCTGCCGGACTTGCAGCTAAGCAAAATGCCCGCAACAGAGCGGGTGCTGAAATCGTATATACCCAACCCCAGCCATTCAACCGCAACCGATTTCTGCTGCGGCTGGCCACAGTTGCGGCGGTGGTGCTGGCGTTGGTGTTTGGCATGTCGATTTTCTTTAAGGTGAAAAATGTAACAGTTGCCGGTGCGGAAAAATATACGGCGTGGGATATCAAAGAGGCGTCGGGTATTCAGGAGGGCGAAAACCTGCTGACGTTGAATAGGGCTAAGATCGGCGGCAAGATCCGCACCCAGCTTCCTTATGTGAAGGGTGTGCGGATTGGTATAAAATTGCCGGATACGGTAAATATTGAGATCGTGGAAATGGATGTGGTCTATGCCATTGAAGGCTCTGACAATAGCTGGTGGCTGATGGATGCTGACGGTAAGCTTGTGGAAAAAATCAGCGCCTCTACGGCTAAGGGCTATACCCAGGTGCTGGGCGTAAAATTGGAGTCGCCTGCAGTAGGGAATTTGGCTGTGGCAGCCGAGCCGGAACCTGAACAAACAGATGAAACAGGACAGATAGTGCCGGTGACCGTTCAGGGAAGAGAGCGCTTAAGTGCTGTTATCACAATCCTGCAATATTTGGAGGAGAACGGCGTGATCGGTCAGGCAGCCAGTCTGGATGTAACCAATATGCTTGGGATTGAAATGTGGTATGAGAATCGGTATCAGGTGCTGTTGGGTGATACTACCCAGCTGGGGTATAAGATCCAAACTATGAAGAAAGCCATTGATCAGCAAAAAGATTACCAGACCGGTATTCTGGATGTGAGTTTTACAATCTGGCCAGATCAGGTAAATTTAAGACCTTTTTCTGAGTAGAGCAGGGATTTTGCAGGACTTTTTGAAAATTCTTTGCCGAAAAATGAGAATTTCTATTGACCAATTCGTTTTTTCGGGGTAGAATATAGGAGTGCAATTGTAATTTGAGCAGAATTGGCCTGACTGTTCTGCGAATCGATACATAGGAGGAGAGCATAAATGTCTGAAATGTTCCAGGATCGTGTTGTTAAAATTAAGGTGATTGGTGTTGGCGGTGCCGGCAACAACGTCATCAACCGTATGATCGAGGCTGGCGTAGGCGGTGTCGATTTTGTGGTGATCAATACTGATAAGCAGGACCTGAATAAGTCCATTTGTAAGAATAAGGTTCAGATCGGTGAGAAGCTCACTGGCGGTATGGGCGCAGGCTCTAAGCCCGAGATCGGCCAGAAGTCTGCCGAGGAGTCCAGAGCGGCTATTGCTAAGGTCCTGGAGGGAACCGATATGGTATTCATTACCGCCGGTATGGGCGGCGGTACCGGTACCGGTGCAGCGCCTATCGTGGCTGACCTGGCCCATGAGGCCGGTATCCTGACTGTCGGCGTTGTGACCAAGCCCTTCAAGTTCGAAGGTGCCAACCGTATGCGCCAGGCTGAGATGGGTATTTCTGCCCTGTCTGACAAGGTGGACTCCCTGATCATCATCCCCAATGATCGGCTGAAGTATGTCACTGATCAGAAGATCACCTTTGCCAACGCATTCGGCATCGCTGACGATGTGCTGAAGCAGGCGGTTACCTCTATCTCTGAGCTGGTTGGTTACTCTGACAGAGTGATCATCAACCTGGACTTTGCGGACGTTTCTGCTGTTATGAAGGATGCTGGCCGGGCTCACATGGGCGTGGGTATTGCATCTGGTCGGGAAAAGGCAGAGCAGGCTGCTCTGGCAGCGGTTGCCAGCCCCCTGCTGGAAACCTCTATCAACGGTGCTACCGGTGTACTGGTTAATGTGACCGGTTCTGCTGAGCTGACTCTGGACGATGTGGAGACAGCTGCAAGCATTGTGCAGGAGGCTGCGAATCCCGAAGCCAACATCATCTTCGGTGCTACCTCTTCGGATGAGTTTGAGGATGAGATGCGCGTTACTGTCATTGCTACCGGCTTTGAGCAAAAGGCAGAGGCAAAGGAGGCTAAGGCTTCCGGTGGCACTGCTAAGTCCTATGATGATGATATCACAGATATTTTCAGCATTTTTGACCGTAAATAAAAAACCAAGCGGCATCCCGGGCGTATGCCCGGGATGTTTTTTGTGAGGAATAGCAATGGAAGCGTATCATGCTTTAGCCGGAAGCTATGACCGGCTGACAAATGATGTGGACTATAAAGCCACAGTAGCGTTTTATTGGCAGATCCTGCAGCGGGATGGGCTTTCACCCAGAACAGCGGTGGATCTGGCTTGCGGCACCGGCTCAGTGGCACTGCTGCTGGCGGAGAATGGCCTGCAGGTGACCGGCGTTGACATGTCTGAGGAAATGCTCTGTGCCGCTGCGCAAAAGGCTCAGAAATTGGAGCGACCGCCGCTGTTTGTCTGTCAGCGCTTGCAGGAGCTGTGTTTGTCCAGGGGTGTGGATCTGGCAGTGTGCGCTTTGGACAGCATGGATTATATTACAAAGCCAGCGGATTGCCAGGAGGCGATTCGCAGGATTTACAAGGTCCTCAACCCAGGTGGCTGCTTTATTTTTGATGTAAATACTCCCGAAAAGCTGCAGGCCATGGATGGGCAAATTTTTTTGGATGAGGATGAGGATGTTTACTGCGTATGGCGCGGTGAATTTGATCGAAATACCAATATTTGCAGCTACGGAATGGACCTTTTTCAGCGGCAGGGACATGGCTGGACCCGCAGTTTTGAGGAGCACCGGGAGTATGCGTATTCTGCCGAAGAACTGACCGGATATCTGCGCCAGGCGGGCTTTACCCGGATCGAGGTATTTGCTGACAGATGTTTGGAAGCACCGGAACCCGGCGCACAGAGGATCTATTTGAAAGCCAGAAAGGGAAGCGTAAAATGAACGATTATTTAGTTCGCGGCATGACAATGGATGGGTTTGTAAAGGTTGTCGCCATCCGGTCAACGCAGATTGTCCGCAGAGGCGCGGAAATTCAAAAAACCACTCCTAATGCAACGGCTGCTTTTGGGCGGGCGCTGACAGCCGCTTCTATGATGGGCAATATGCAAAAAGTGGATAACGGGTCCATGACCCTTCAGATCAAAGGCGGCGGTCCGATTGGGGGAATAGTATGTGTTTCAGATCCCGTAGGCAATGTGCGGGGATATGTTCTGGAACCCAATGTGCCGTTGGAGGAGAAATATCCTGGTAAGTTGGATGTGGGTGCAACCGTGGGAACTGACGGTACCCTGACAGTAATCCGGGATTTACAGATGAAAGAACCCTATGTAGGATCGGTGGAGTTAGTCTCCGGGGAAATTGGAGATGATGTAACTGCGTACTTTGCCCAAAGTGAACAGACTCCCACAGCTTGCGCGCTGGGCGTGCTGATCGACCGGGATACAAGCGTGAAAGTGGCAGGGGGCTATCTTCTGCAGCTCCTTCCCGGTGCGCCGGATGAGGTGATCGACAAGCTGGAGCAGGGGATTCAGCGGGCCGGTGCGGTGACTGCTATGCTGGAGCAGGGGATGACACCGGAGGATATTCTTGGTCAGGTGTGTGGTGATTTGGGCGTGGTGTTTATGGAGACCACTGAGGTCAGCTATAAGTGCTATTGCTCCAGAGAGCGGGTTGCGGCGGCGTTGATCAGTTTGGGTAAAAAAGAGCTTGCGGATATTCAATCTGAGGGGAAGGTTTTTCCTGTTGAATGTCAGTTCTGTGACACGCTTTATAATTTTACACCGGAAGACATTGGCAGCCTGCTTCAGAAACTTTAATTTTTGAGTGATTTTGGTGAGGAATCAGTGGGTTTTCGATGATAAAAATTCTTACAAAAAAATCGAAAAAAATGCTTGACAAAACAGGCTTCTCCCTGTATAATGAACCACGTCGCTGAGGTGCGCAGCACTGATCGACGATCCGAGGGGAGCATAGCTCAGCTGGGAGAGCACATGCCTTACAAGCATGGGGTCACAGGTTCGAGCCCTGTTGTTCCCACCAATTTGGCCCGGTGGTGCAGTCGGTTAGCACGCCAGCCTGTCACGCTGGAGGTCGACGGTTCGAGTCCGTTCCGGGTCGCCATATTAAAGCATCTGAGCAGAGCTAAATGCTCTGCTCAATATGCCTCTGTAGCTCAGTAGGTAGAGCAGCGGACTGAAAATCCGCGTGTCGTTGGTTCGATTCCGACCGGAGGCACCACGGTTCCCATATGGGAACCGAGATGCGGGTGTAGCTCATCCGGTAGAGCGCCACCTTGCCAAGGTGGAGGTAGCGAGTTCGAGCCTCGTCACCCGCTCCAATCAAATAGAATAGGAACGCAGCTGCGTTCCTGTTTTTATAAATGGTACCGTAGCCAAGTGGTAAGGCACGAGTCTGCAAAACTCTGATCCGCCAGTTCAAATCTGGCCGGTACCTCCAAAGAAAAAGGACATCCGCAAGGATGTCCTTTTTTTGCAGCGTATAATGCTTGCGAACATTGCCAATGCATGGTATAATTTTGAAAGCACA
>JAZNIG010000070.1:0-12853 GCA_045577355.1 Faecousia sp.
AATTGCTGTCCGGGAGTTTACCCGGAAATGTGGGAGGATTTTTCCGCATCACCACTATAAGGAGGATATAATAAGTGTTTAGAGGCAAAAAGTATAAGGAGAAGTCGGAGGCCAAGCGGTCTTAGGAAGACAAGTGTTAACTACAACTCCTTGGCTCACAGAACGACATGGCTACGATCCGACTTAATTGCTGTCCGGGAGTTTACCCGGAAATGTGGGAGGATTTTTCCGCATCACCACTATAAGGAGGATATAATAAGTGTTTAGAGGCAAAAAGTATAAGGAGAGCGCCAAGCTGATTGACCGCTCTGTTCAGTATGATCCCAGTGAGGCTCTGGATCTGGTTGTGAAGGGCGCTTCCGCTAAATTTGATGAGACCGTCGAACTGCATATCAAGTTGGGTGTTGACTCCCGTCACGCTGACCAGCAGGTCCGTGGCGCTGTGGTTCTGCCCAACGGCACCGGCAAGACCCGCCGCGTGCTGGTGTTCGCTAAGGATGCCAAGGTTGAAGAAGCTCAGGCTGCAGGCGCTGACTATGTCGGCGGCATGGAGCTGGTTGAGAAGATCACCAAAGAGAACTGGTTTGAGTTTGACGTGGTTGTTGCTTCTCCCGATATGATGGGCCTGGTCGGCCGTCTGGGTAAGGTTTTGGGACCCAAGGGTCTGATGCCCTCCCCCAAGGCCGGCACCGTGACCCCCAATGTTGGCAACGCTGTTAAGGAAATCAAGGCTGGTAAAGTGGAGTACCGTCTGGACAAGACCAACATCATTCACTGTCCCATCGGTAAGGTTTCCTTTGGTACCGAAAAGCTGACTGAGAACATGGATACTCTGATGAAAGCTGTTGTGAAGGCAAAGCCCGCAGCCGCCAAGGGTCAGTATATCCGTTCCTGCACCGTGGTTTCCACCATGGGCCCCGGCGTTAAGGTCAACACCACTAAATACGCTTAAGTGTGCAATTGCCTCCCGAAAGCCATGCTTTTGGGAGGCAATACCATTGTTTTTACAGCAATCAATTACTAAAACTGAATTGTTTCAATGGAAAATATCAAAAAATATTTAAATAACTATTGACATTTTTGTTTTATTCCTATATAATACACGAGTTGCCAGAGACAG
This sequence comes from Faecousia sp., assembly GCA_045577355.1. GTDB lineage: Bacteria > Bacillota > Clostridia > Oscillospirales > Oscillospiraceae > Faecousia. The sequence continues at coordinate 1,121 of JAZNIG010000070.1, forward strand.
CAGGTAGCTTAGGCTGTAAATCCTGCCGAGGTGCGCTGATATGTTTTCTGCGTGTCTTTTTGTCTGTTGGCAGGAAGACATTTATTTTTTTGGAGGTGAAACACACATGCCCAACGCAAAGGTTCTTGAGAGCAAGAAGGCAGTTGTCGAGGCTCTGACCGGCAAGATGCAGGAAGCTACTTCCGTAGTTTTTGTTGATTACAAGGGTATCACTGTCTCTCAGGACGCTGAACTGCGTAACCAGTTCCGTGAAGCCGGCGTGGAGTACTCCGTTGTGAAGAACACCCTGACTCGTTTTGCAGCCAAAAATGCAGGCTTCGATTTCGATAAGGTTCTCAACGGCACTACTGCTATGGCTAGCACTACCGGCGATCCCATCGCTCCTGCTCGTATCGTATGCGAGTATGCCAAGAAGAACAAAATTGCCATGTCCATTAAGGGCGGCATCGTTGAGGGTTCTGTACTGAGTGCAGCCGAACTGAACGGTTTCGGTGAGCTGCCCAGCAAGAACGCTCTGGTTGCTCAGGTTCTGGGTACCTTCCTGGCACCTATCTCCAGCCTGGCTTTTGTCCTAGATCAGATCCGGGAGCAGAAGGAAGGCGGCGCTCCCGCAGCCGAAGCTGCTGCAGAAGCCTAATTTATTCGTAAACACACAAAAACAAACATTTATTATTTAGGAGGATATTTACCATGGCTAGTGAAAAAGTCACTGCTCTCGTTGAGGAAGTAAAGGGTCTGACCGTTCTGGAGCTGTCCGAGCTGGTTCACACTCTGGAGGAAGTTTTCGGCGTTTCCGCCGCTGCCGCTGCTGTTGCTGGTCCCGCTGTTGCCGCTGCTACTGAGGCTGAGGAGAAGACCGAGTTCGACGTTATCCTGAAGTCCGCTGGCGCTTCCAAGCTGAACGTCATCAAGGTTGTCCGTGCTGTTACCGGCCTGGGCCTGAAGGACGCTAAGGACCTGGTTGACAACTGCCCCAAGACTCTGAAGGAAGCTGTCTCCAAGGAAGATGCCGAGAAGATGGTTGCCGAGCTGAAGGAAGCTGGCGCCGAGGCCGAGATGAAGTAATTTACTTCTCTTACACACAAAAAGCAGCCGCCGGCATCACGCTGGCGGCTGTTTGCTGTTTTCACCCCTGAATGGAGGTTCCTATGGAATCAATTATTGCATATTTCAACACACTGGATCTGGACTTTGACGCTCTGCTGAAAACCGGTGCTATCTTACTGCTTGGCACCCTGCTGCTCAGTCTGTTCGGACGCTTTATCTTTGGAAAGAAATCCGCACTAAATAACGCTGTTTCTTCCGCCATCGGCATTCTGTTTATTTATGCCCTGACAGTCATCCTGAAAAGCGCCGGTACCCAGTTCCAGGCATGGACCGCGCCACTCCCCTTTGTTACGATTGCGGGTGACGAACTGCGGCTATTTTCCTTTGCCGGAGCTGATTATACAGTGATCTGTGCGGAAGTGCTGAGCATGATCATCCTATCCTTTTTGGTCAACATTGTGGATGGCTGGCTGCCCCGTGGGAAACATATTCTAGTCTGGGTATTTTTCCGGTGTCTGACAGTGATGATCGCTTCGATTCTGCACCTCATTGCTACCGGCCTCCTCACAGCATACCTGCCAGAAGGCATCGTAACTTACGCACCTCCCATTTTGCTGGCGCTTCTGGTACTGATGCTGCTGACAGGCGCATTGAAAATCCTGGTTGGGGTGCTGCTCTCAACAGTGAACCCACTGATTGCTGCCTTGTACACCTTCTTTTTTGCAAATGTCGTAGGTAAGCAAATTACAAAAGCAGTCCTGACTACCACGCTGCTGGTCGCTCTTATTTTGCTTCTGCAGCACGTAGGGGTCACCGCAGTTTCCATCACTTCAGCCGCGCTAATGGCCTATATTCCCTTTATTGTCGCTCTGATCGTGCTTTGGTATGTAGTGGGCCATATCTTGTGATCGAAAACCACAGATCTCATCAGAATCAGCGAAATTTTTTTAAAATTTCAGAATTTTTTATTTTACAAATGAAGTCTGTTGTATTATAATGTGTAAGTAAAAGCGCGTTGATAAACGCAACTCTATTTTCAGATTGGATGTGTGTTTTATGAGCCGGATGTTTGGTACTGTTTCCATGGGTCTGCGTGCTCCTATTATCCGCGAAGGCGATGACCTGGTTGAAATCGTCACTGATTCTATTTTCGAAGCGATGAAGGAAGACGGCTTGGTCCCCCGGGATCGAGATGTGGTTGCCATGACTGAAGCAATCGTCGCACGTGCACAGGGCAATTACGCCAGTGTAGAGGACATTGCACAGGATGTGCGCGTCAAATTTGGCGGCAACACTGTTGGTGTGATCTTCCCCATTTTAAGCCGCAACCGTTTTGCCATCTGCCTGCGGGGCATTGCAAAGGGTTGCAAAAAGGTAGTCCTGATGCTCAGTTATCCCTCTGATGAAGTAGGTAACCACCTGATCGACTGGGATCTGATGGACAAGCATGGTGTTGATCCCTACCGGGATATCCTCTCTGAGGGCCGTTATCGGGAGCTGTTCGGCTATATTAAGCATCCCTTTACCGGTGTTGACTATGTAGAGTACTACTCCTCCCTGATCCGTGATTGCGGTGCTGAGGTGGAAGTGGTTTTTGCCAACGATCCCCGCGCTATTCTGCGCTATACCAAAAACGTCCTCAACTGCGACATTCATACCCGGGAGCGCACCAGGCGTCTGCTCCGGGAAGGCGGCGCAGAGCGGATCTACGGTTTGGACGAGATTATGACTGCCCCTGTTAACGGAAGCGGCTATAACACCCGCTACGGCCTGCTGGGCTCCAATAAGTCTACCGAGGACAAGGTCAAGCTGTTTCCCCGGGACTGCCAGGATCTTGTAGAGGCCATTCAGGCAAAGCTTCTGGAACTGACCGGCAAGCACATTGAAGTAATGGTCTATGGCGACGGTGCTTTTAAAGACCCTGTTGGCAAGATCTGGGAACTGGCTGACCCAGTGGTCTCCCCTGCCTACACCGCAGGACTGGAAGGAACACCCAACGAGCTAAAGCTGAAGTATCTGGCAGATAATGACTTCGCAGATCTGTCCGGCGAGGCCCTGCGGGATGCCATCAAAAACAAGATCCAGCAGAAGGACGGCTCTAGCCTGGTGGGCGACATGGCCGCCCAAGGCACCACCCCCCGCCGTCTGACGGACCTGATCGGCTCTCTGTGCGATCTGACCTCCGGCTCCGGCGACAAGGGTACCCCCATCGTCTATATCCAGGGCTACTTCGATAACTACACCAACGACTAAGATACAAAGGAGCGAACCGATCGATTCGGTTCGCTCCTTCCTATATTTATTAAAGCTTTTCCACCGCAGTGATCACATCTGCCACTGCATCGGTATTTACCGTCTCCATCAGGCCGCTGTCATAGCACGCCGCCACCTTGGGATCAATAGGTAGTCTTGCCAGCACCGGCAATTTAAACTCTGCTGCCACTTGGTCCAGCTTGCTCTTACCAAACACTTCGATTTTCTTACCGCAGTCCGGGCACTCCAGATAGCTATAGTTCTCCACGAAGCCCAGCACCGGAATGTGCATCATGTTCGCCATCTTCACCGCCTTGGATACGATCATGGACACCAGATCCTGGGGGCTGGTGACGATCACGATGCCATCCACCGGCAGGCTCTGGAATACGGTCAGGGGCACGTCGCCAGTTCCGGGAGGCATATCTACGAACATATAGTCCACATCCTCCCAGATCACATCGGTCCAGAACTGCTTGACCGCTCCGGCGATCACCGGGCCACGCCAAACCACCGGATCGGTGTTGTTATCCAGCAGCAGATTGATGGACTTGACCTGAATCCCACCCCGGGTCACCGCCGGATACAAGCCTTCTTCCGTAGCTCCCTGACATTCCGTCACGCCAAAGGCCGTAGGTGCGGAAGGGCCGGTGATATCCGCATCCAGCACGCCCACGCGCTTGCCTTTCCGGGCCATGGCTACCGCCAGCATGGAGGTAACAGTGGATTTGCCCACGCCACCCTTGCCGGAAACGACTGCGATCACCTTTTTAACGCTGGCCTTTGGATTCAGCTTTGCCAGCAAGCTTTCCTGCTTGCGGTCTGCACAATCAGACCCGCAGGTAGAACAATTACCGCTACAAGAACTCATTCTAATTTACTCCTTTTGCTAATTCTTTCCGTATTATAGGTCTCTGTTCAGAAATAGTCAATCCCTATTCCTGCGCAGCTTCCCACTGCTCCATCAGATCCATCAGCAGTGCTTCCGCTTCTTCCTTTTCATTTAAAAGTCTGGTCAGCTCCTGATAATCTGCTGCGGCAGCTTCGATTTTGGCATCGAAGGCTGCAACCACCTGCTCCTGCTTCCCGATCTCCCGCTCCAGTCGGCGGATCAACTTATCCGTATCCTTTGTGCCGCCCTTGGGCTTTTCCTTTTTCACCTTTTGCTCCGGCACCGGTGCTGGCTTTGCGGCAGCCTCATGCTCCAAAATAGAGCGGTACTTAGCATAACCGCACTTAAAATCCCGGATTATGCCGTCTTCCAGAAGCCAAATGCGCTCCGCAAACTTTTCGATAAAATACCGGTCATGGGATACAAACAGCAGAACACCCTCAAATTCCTCAATAGCCGCCTCGATCCACTCCCGGGAGGCGATATCCAGATGGTTAGTAGGCTCGTCCAGGATCAACAGATTGATTCTCTCATCCATCAGCATACACAGCCGCAGGCGGGACTGCTCACCGCCGGACAGGTTTCCTACGCTTTTGAATACCTCTTCCCCCTGGAACAAAAAGGCGCCCAACCGGTCTCGAGAGGCCTGTGGCGTGCAGTTTTTTTCATAGAGCATGGTGTCGTACAAGCTGCGCTCCGGGTGGTCAAAGTGAATAATCTGGGGCAGATACCCCCACTTGACTGTAGGGCCAAACTGGATCTTGCCCTGGCAGTCCTCCTCCCCCAAAAGGCACTTAATAAAGGTGGACTTTCCGGTGCCGTTGTCACCCAGCAGGGCAATTCGCTCGCCGCCCTCAACATTCAGTTCTACTCCTGAAAATAGGGTGCGCTCTCCAAAGGCCTTGGATACATTTTTCATTTTAAACACCACATCTCCAGAGAAATCCTTTTCCCCGAAGGTGGCCTTCATGGTCTTTTCTTTGGTGGGACGCTTAGTTTTCTCAATGCGCTCCATCCGGTGTTGAATGGACATGGCCCGGCGGTACAGCGTCCGGTTATTGATGCCCCAGCCCTTCATCCGCTCCACAGTATAGCCCAATTGCTTCAGCTTTGCCTGCTCCTGCTCATACTGCTTGAGCTGCAAGTTGAAACGGGCCTGCTTTTCATCCATATAGAAGGAGTAGTTGCCGGAATAGAACTCCCCGTGACCGTCCACGATCTCAATTACCCGGTCTGCCACCCGGTCCAAAAAATACCGGTCATGGGAAATAGCCAAAACAGTGCCTTTAAAGCTGTTGATATAGGATTCCAGCCACTCGACGCTGCGCAGATCCAGATGGTTAGTTGGCTCATCCAACAGCAGGATATCGGTCTTTTCCAGCAGCAGCCGGGCCAGATTCATGCGGGTCTTCTCACCGCCGGAAAGGCTGTCGAACGCCTGCGTCCGCTGCTCAGCGGTGATCCCCAGGCCGTTGCAGATCTTGTCCACTTCCACGTCCATCTCATAGCCGCCGCCGGCCTGAAACCGGTTTGTCAGGGCATCATACTCCCGTAGCTGTTCCCCGCTTGCTCCCAGGGACATCTGCTGCTCCAGCTCTTCCATTTTCCGCTTGACGGACTCCAGCTCCCGATAAGCGGACCGCAGCACGTCCTCCACCGTAAATCCTGCGGGAAACCGGGGAATCTGGGAAATAAGCCCCAGACGTTTATTGGGGTTGACAAACACTTCTCCCTCGTCATAGTCCATTTCGCCGGTCAGGATCTTGAACAGAGTGGTCTTGCCGCAGCCATTGCGGCCCAGAATGGCAACACACTCGCCCTCCTGGATCTCAAAGCTCAGGCTCTCCAGCAGGTTTTCTCCAATGACAAAAAACTTTGTCAGATTTTTTACCTGTATATCGATCATTACAACAAATCCACCAACCTGTATAGTTCATCTTTTGTATACAACAAGTTCAGTGCCTGCAACAGCCCCTTGCTTGACATATGTTCCGGAAAATCCAGCATTTTAAGCAAGGCAAGCCGCTTGGCTTTACTGTCAGGCCCTCCTGACAGCCCCAGATCGAACATATCCATCTTCGTAATGCCGGTTTCCCTCTGCACGTCTTCTTCCCCCACAACCGTTGCACCGGCTCTGCGAAGGCAGTCGATGATCACCTGCGGTGTCATCCCCTCCACGCCCAGCTTTCCCTCTTTTCCCGGTGCCGACTTTCGCCGCTCCTTGCCGGGGATATCCGGGATATACGCATGCTTCAAATATTGGGGTTCAATAGCTCCTTTCAGAAAATTCCGAATCACAAACCCCGCTCCGTCTGAATCGGTGAACACGATCAGTCCTCTTGTCTGGGCAACCCGGCGCAGGAGGGCAAGCTGCTCCTTGTCTTTCATAATCCCAAAACCGGCTGTTTCCAAAACAGGGGCATCTACAATCTGGGCCAGTGTATTCCTGTCATAGCGCCCTTCTACCACGATTGCCTCCCGAATTTTAATCATTTCGGGCCTCCTGCGCAATTTCCATCAATAGCATCTCCAAAAGCCGCTCCGGGTCATCATAAGAGGTTTTCATACCCCGGTCAGTCTCCAACACCAGCTCCGCTGTCCGGGCATAGAACCGGGCAGAAAACCGCCCGGCAGCAGCAATGGTCTTCCGTGCCGGATAATCCGTCATTCCACACAAGCGCATCAGGTCAGAGGATGTCTTTCCGTTGTCCAGCAGCGTCCTGGCAGTACCCATGCGCCGAAAATGACCGCCAATAGCACCCAAAATCGCAATAGGCTCCTGCTGCATTTTTAAAAGCTGCTGCAGCTTTACCAGCGCCGGTCCGTAAGCCCCCTGCCCCAGCAGCTCTGTCATCTGAAACACCACTGCGTCCAGCACCGGCTCAGTCACCGCGTCAATATCCGCTTTGCAGATCTCGTCCGCGCCGGAATAGGCGCAGATCTTGGATATCTCACCGGCCAGTGCCGTCATAGTGCCGCCGGTTATGTCGATCAGATAAGCACAAAGCTCCTGACTGATTCTTTTTTTGTTAGCCGCAAAATGCCGGGTAACCCAAGCAACCAAGTCCCGCAGCTGCTGCTTGGGAAACTCCACAACTGTCCCATGCCGTTCAACCGCTTCCCACAGCTTTTTCAGCCGCTTATCCGGCTTCCAGGGCATGGTCTCGTAGGTAAACACCACCGTACAGTAGTCCGGGATATCTGACAGGATCTGGATCATCTTTTCCCGCTCTGCCTCAGGCAGCTTAAAAATGTCGATCTCGTCCACCCAAACCATGGTCGTCTGGGCCATCATAGGCAAATTCTCCACCGCATCCGCAAATGCCTGCAGATGGAAGGTCTCACCGGTCAGTTTATGAAAATTAAAGGACTCCGTCAGTTCGTCGATCAGAATTTTACGAAGCTGCTCCAGGTAATGATGCAGAAGGAAGGTCTCTTCTCCGTGGAAAAAGTACAGCCGCCCGGGGTTCTGCTCCCGGATCGCCGCCTTCAGCTCCTGCAGCGTATTGGGCTGTTCCTGCTTTTTCGCCATGATCTTACCCCCTGAAAATAATCGTTCCGTCCCGGTCTGTGCGATAAATGATGCATTCAAACAGCGCCAGCCTGTCCAGCACATCCTGAGAAGGATGTCCGTAGGTATTCCGCTGTCCCACCGATATCACAGCCACAGCAGGGCTTGTCTGCTTCAGTAACTCAAATCCCGTAGCATTTTTGGATCCGTGATGCCCAACAACCAAGATCTCTAATTCCGGTAGCTGTGTTTGGTCCATCAGTTCCTTTTCTCCACGGATATCCCGGTCTCCGGTAATCAGTATATCACAATTTTCCGGCTGAAACAAGACGCACAAGCTGCTTTCATTGTCTGTATTTCCCGCTTCTGCGGCATACAATGTAAGCCGCATAGACTCACAGCGGACTGCAGACGCAGGCTGTATCCATACGATTGTGTCTGCGTACTGCTTCTCCAGTTCCTCCCGAACGCCACCGGAATCCGCAACATCCGGCAGATACAGCCGATCTGCCCCGATCCGGCTCAACAACAACGGCAGACCCCCCGCATGATCCCGGTCATAATGGGTCAAGATCACACCGTCCAACCTGGTGACACATTGAGACAGCAGCAGCTCTGCAACGGTGTCAGCGGTGGCTTCATCTGAATCACCGCCGCAATCCACCAAATAGTGCTGCCCATGATATTGCAGCAGAATGCTCTGTCCTTGTCCTACATCCAGCACGGTCACTCTGTAGTCATCCAACAAAGGCTCGGCCCAGGATGCGGCAACAGAAATTCCCAAGGTCACAGCAAGGCAGCAGACAAACAGGAACGGAGATTTTTTCTTGCTGCACAGAAATACTGCCAACAGCACATAACAAAATAGCAGCCACGCCACGATATACACACTGCAGGTATATACTGCTGCCAGCGGAAAAGCTGCCAGTGTTTTAGCCGTCAACAAAACATACCGAACCGGCCAGGCAACGCACCAGGCAATGACGCGCCCTCCGGGAAGCCAAATTGCGCCCAGCAAGCAGGCAGCTATAATCCCGTAGAAAATAAAGGAAATCACCCACAGCGTCAAAAGGTTCGTCAGAATCCCGATCAGACTGACCGCTTTAAAATACCAGGCACACAGCGGTACTGTAGTAGTCATAGCGCTTAAGGTTACAGATACAGAGCCTGCGAGCCATCTGGTCAGTCTCGCTCTCAGGCCTTTCCCCTTTGCAGGTCCTAACCGTTTTTCTTCCAACAGATATCCGCTGATTTTCCCGGAAAACAGAAAGATCCCCACCATGCATCCTGCGGAGAGCTGAAAGCTGACCGATGTAATGGTCAGCGGATTTACTGCAAGCATCGTAAGTACCGCAAGGCTCAGAGCTGTGGGCGGATCATATTCCCGCTCAAACAGCATCCCGAGGATCATCAGCCCCTGCATGATACACGCCCGGTTTATGGACGGCGTAAATCCCGCAACGCCCGCAAACAGGAGCAGCACCGGGATCCCCAACAGGGCGGTCAGCCCCCGCCGCTTACCGGCCAGGAGATATACCATTGAAAAGAGGATCGACACGTGCAGGCCCGATACGGCAATCACATGGCGAATACCACTAACCTGAAAGGCCGTATCCTCCTGATAGGAAAGCAAACTGCTGTCACCCAGCAGCAACGCCCTCGCAAAAGCCAAGGTATCTGCCGGAAAAATATTGTCCAACACTTCTGTGATCTGCCTGCGCAGCACTGCCGGAAAATAGCGCAGAGGAACTTCCGGGCAATTGGTGACAGCAGGCGGTTCAGTACTGTAGGCCAGCAAAAAGATTCCCTTACCCTGGTGATATGTAGGCTCCTGCGCACCACCTACACCGGTATACCGAAGCCGAAAACTACCTTTCACCTGATCTCCCGGGCTAAGTTCCGCATCTCCGTCCAGATAAATGCGCACCCGGTAAGATGTGCCGTCTAATTCCGTTTTTCCATCTGCAGCGATGCCATAATTGGTAAAATAGCTGTAATCAGACACCTGAACACGCAGTTCTAATGTCTGTTCATCCATTGCTCTAGCCTTAGAAAGATATAAGCTGTCGTATCCATACAGCCAAAGCAAACCTGCAAGTAAACCAATCAGTACTAAGCCTGCTGTCTTACGCCATCGGCTGCCCATTGTCCATAATGCTACCGCACCCAAAAGCACAAACATCGCCAGTAACAATAGCCAAAAACCGCTGGCCAAATAGACACCCGCCCCGCATGCACCGGTAAAACCGATTGTAAACCACATCAGCTTCCGCACTGCTTAGACCCTCCTTTTATGTAAAAGGGGCGCCGCCCTGCGGCAGCGCCCTCTTTATTAAGCCTTGGATGCTACAAAATCGTCTACCATTGCCAGTGCATCGTCGATCTTATTGATCTCTTTGCCGCCGCCCATAGCGGAATCGGGCTTGCCGCCGCCGCTGCCGCCGCAGGCTGTACACACCAGCTTTACCAGATCACCGGCCTTGACTCCCCTGACAACCGCGTCCTTGCCGCAAACTGCCAGGAAGCTGATCTTACCGTCCTTCACGCTGGACAGCACTGCTATCACACTTGTGTCCTTATCCCGCAGGGTATCTCCCATCTGGCGCAGCTTGCCTGCATCTGCATCGGGAACATTGGCGGTGATCACATGGAAGCCGCCCACATTTCTTGCACCAAACAGGAACCGATCCGCCTCACCGGCAGTTTCCCGGGCCTTGAAGGACTCAATCGTCTTTTTCAGCGCTTTGATCTCCTCTACCTGACCTTCCAGCTTGGCAGCCAGTTCCGAGGGCTTGGTCTTCAGGATCGCACAGGCATCATACACCCGCTGACGGGCCAGCTCCATCTCTTCCAGGCAGGCCTTGCCGGTAATCGCCTCGATCCTGCGCACACCAGAAGCCACACTGCCTTCACTTTCGATCCGGAAGGGACCAACCTTGGCTGTATTATCCAGATGGGTGCCGCCGCACAGCTCGATGGAATACCCGCCCATGTTGACAACCCGGACCGTATCGCCGTACTTTTCACTAAACAGAGCCATCGCGCCCATTTCCTTTGCCTGATTAATGGGCATTTCCCGCACATCCACGCCGTAGCCCTCCAGAATCGCTGTCTGAACCACCGCATCGATCTTGGCAAGCTCTTCGGAAGTAACCGCAGAATAGTGGCTGAAGTCAAAGCGCAGCCGGTCCGGCTCCACTAGCGAACCGGCCTGATGCACATGATCGCCTAGCACTGTCTTCAGGGCCTTCTGCAGCAGGTGGGTCGCGGAGTGGGCGCGCATGATCGCCTTCCGGCGTTCCACATCGATCGAAGCGCACACCACATCATCGGTCTTGATCATGCCCCGGACCATTTCACCGCTGTGCAGATACTTACCGCCCTTGTCCTTCTGAACATCTGTGACACAGAACCGGCTTTCCCCTACCAGGATCACGCCGTGGTCCGCAGCCTGACCGCCCATTTCCGCATAGAAGGGTGTCTTGTCCAGAACGATAATGCCCTTTTCGCCGCCGGTAATAGAGCCGGTAACCTCTTCACCCACGCAAACAGCCAAAACCTTTGCGTCACAGTTGTTCACATCATAGCCCACAAAGCGGGTGGGTGTAGTGTCCAGACCCAGGTCAATACCGGCCCAGCCCAGATCGCCCAGTGCTTTCCGCGCCTCCCGGGCACGGACACGCTGTTCCTCCCGGCAAGCGGTGAACTTGTCCATATCTACGGTCATGCCCTCGTCTTCCAGCATCTCGATGGTCAGATCAATGGGGAAGCCATAGGTATCCGCCAACAGGAAGGCATCCGCACCGGAAAATACCGTCTCGCCGTTTGCCTTATGGGCAGCCAGCTTCTCGCCAAAAATCCGCATGCCGGTATCGATGGTGCGGGCAAAATTCTCTTCCTCGTTCTTAACTACCCGGATAATATGGGCAGCCCGCTCCCGCAGATAGCTGTAGTGGTTCTCATTCTCCTGAATGACTGTTTCCACAACTTCATACAGGAAGGGTCTGTTGACACCCAAAAGCTTTCCGTG
>JAZNIG010000071.1:0-3250 GCA_045577355.1 Faecousia sp.
AGAAGCAATGCCATTGTTACAAAGAAAATGATGGTTGCCAGTGCATACATTTTGGGTGTAACGGTTTTCTTGGTCATTCCATAAATGCGGATAGGAAGGGTTTCAAAGCCATTGCCGGATGTAAAGTAACTGATTACAAAATCATCCAAAGAAAGCGTAAAGGCCATAATTGCTCCGGTAATGATACCCGGCATAATTTCCGGAAGTTCTACTTTCAGAAAAGCTCGCATGGGGGTGCATCCCAAATCCATAGCTGCTTCCGGCAAAGCCTTGTCCATCTGCTGCAGTTTCGGAAGAACCTGCAAGATGACATACGGTGTGCAGAAAGCCACATGGGCAATCAGCATGGTGAAGAAATTCAGACTGGTAGATGCGCCAAACAGCCTGCCAACGAACACGAACATCAGCATCAGGGAAATACCGGTGATAATGTCAGGGTTTGTCATTGGAATATCGGTCACGGTATTCATAGCAGCTCGATACCATTTGGAACGGAGTTTGTTGATGCCTACTGCTGCTAAAGTACCCATAACGGTGGAAATAACGGTTGCAGATGCTGCAAGAACCAGCGTGTTTTTTACGGACTCCAAAGTATTTCTATCTCGGAGCAATTCTTCATACCACTTCCAAGAGAAACCGGAAAAAACGGACAGGCTCTTACTTTCGTTGAAAGAGAAGATCAGAAGCACCACAATCGGCGCAAACAAAAATCCGAAGATGATTGCACTATATATTTTTGCGGATAATTTCATGTTACTCACCTCCGTAAACATACTTGGCAGCCACATATTTGACGATTGCCATGCCCACTAACAAAATAAGCATCAGAATAAAGGCAATGGCGGCTGCAAAATGAAGATTGTTTGCAACGTACTGACCCTCGATGGCATCACCGATCAGGAAAAACTTGCCGTTACCCAATTTCTGAGAAATATAGAAGGTACTAATGGAAGGAATCAGCACCATGGTGATACCGGACACTACACCCGGCATACTCAAAGGGAAAACCACTCTTCGCAACACAGAAACAGTTCCGCAGCCCAAATCTCTTGCAGCTTCCAACAGTTTTACATCCAGCTTTGCAAGAATCGAATAGATAGGCAGAACCATGTAAGGGAAATAATCGTAGACCATGCCAATGATAACTGCTGTTTCCGTACCGATGACATGGATCGGATTCAAACCAACCTTTGTCAAAATACCGTTGATAATACCCGTATCCTGCAAAATGGTCATCCATGCGTAAGTGCGAATCAGAAAGTTCATCCACATGGGAATCATAATGAGTGTGACCATTGTTTTCTGTGTTTTCTCTTTTGCTCTGGCCATGATGTAGGCGATGGGATAACCCAAAACGAGGCAAGCCAAAGTGGAGATCACCGCCAACTTCAAAGATCTTCCGAAAATCAGCAAATAGGTTCTAACTTCCGTGGTTGTACCATCATCCTGGATCATATTGCTGGTAGCCGTAAAAAATCTGGTTATGTTTTCCGTGGTGAAAGAGAAGCTATTATCGGTAAAAGCATAGTAAGCGACAAAAACCAGTGGAACGATCACGAACAGCAACGACCACACGGAGTATGGGGCGAGTGCTGCACGGTAGGTGCCTTGTGTTCTGGAAATGCACGATTTTTTCATTCGTTTTCTGCACCTCCCGGGTTGGAGAGTTCCTCGAGTTCATTGGAGAAGGAGGAGTAGTCACCGAACATTCCGGAATATTTGGACTTCTTCATAATGTGAATAGCATCCGGCTCCAGAGTGATTCCGATATAGGCACCTTCTTCAACGGGATCGGTAGTTTGAATCATCCACTTAAAGCCTTTAATATCCACGATAGCCTCATTATGGACACCCATAAAAGTAACGGAGGTTACAGTACCGCAAAGCATTCCTCTTTCCGGTGCAACAATGTCAACATCCTCTGGACGGATCACAACATCCACCGGCTCATTGCGAGCAAATCCGGAATCCAGACATTCAAAGGTCTGTCCGGCAAAAGAAACCCGGTAATCTTCCAACATAACGCCGTCGAGGATATTGCTTTCACCGATGAAGTCTGCAACAAAGGCATTCACTGGCTCATTGTAAATATCGCTCGGAGTACCGATCTGCTGGATTTTACCCTCGCTCATAACCACGATTGTATCAGACATGCTGAGTGCTTCTTCCTGATCGTGGGTAACGAAGATAAAGGTAATGCCTGTGTTCTTTTGAATCTTCTTCAGTTCCTGCTGCATATCCTTGCGCAGCTTCAAATCCAAAGCGCCCAGAGGTTCGTCCAACAGCAGAACCTTCGGTTCGTTAACAAGAGCTCGTGCAATAGCCACTCTTTGCTGCTGACCACCGGAAAGGCTGGTTACTCTGCGCTCGGCAAAACCGGAGAGCATAACCATAGAAAGCATTCGGTCAACCTTTTCCTTGATTTCACTCTTGGGTACTTTTCTCTCTCGCAGAGGGAAAGCTACATTTTCAAACACATTTAGGTGGGGAAACAGGGCGTATTTTTGGAACACTGTATTTACATGACGCTTGTGGGGCGGCATATCGTTGATTCTGTCACCCATAAAAACCACATCGCCTTCATCAGGGAACTCAAATCCTCCGATGATTCTCAACGTGGTAGTCTTGCCGCAGCCGGACGGGCCAAGCAACGTGATGAACTCATTATCGTGAATGTCCAGGCTGATACAGTCCAACACCGTTTCATCACCAAAAGCTTTGGAGATATTGCGTAGCTCAATTATCTTTTTCATTCTCTTTTCTCCTTTTTCTTTGCTGCATAAGTCAGCACAATTCCGAAAAGAGCACAAAAAAAGTGGCATGCCACTTCCGCAGCATGCCACTCGTAAAAATCATATGATAAAGATTGTCCAATTCGAGAATCCACCCCTCATATATCCACCAATAGCATAGAAGATAAAAAAGGGTATAAACAGATTCAATACCCCCACCTATGACGGCAGCGGTACTATACTGGAATCAACCGGAATCACAATTAGATCAGAGTCTATATAGCAAAGATACTTTTACTACTCTTATTGATCATTTCACAAGTTCATGCCTGAGGCACTTTCGGTTATAAAGTAACCAACTTATAAAACTGAGCTTTTAACTCAACCAATAAGGCAACAGAAGTTGCCAACTGCCTTTACGCAGTTCGCGGCTTTTGACCCGGCTGTCCGTATGGCCTTAGCCGATGAATCATCGGCGGTCAAAATCTTGCTTCGGAAACACTGTTCCAATTGAGATT
>JAZNIG010000072.1:0-3918 GCA_045577355.1 Faecousia sp.
GGTACTCTGGGTGATCATGGTATGCACCGTACGTCCGGTGGCCTGCAGCAGCCGCTCACACAGGATGCTCATGAAGACACCCAGAGTCAGAACGCAGCAGATGCGGCTGTATACAATGCCGCCTTCTACAGTTTCGGTCACGGTAGATTGCATCTCATAGTAAGGCCGCACACCGAAGATGCCGAACACCACGAAGATAGCCGTTGCGATCAAAGCAAGGAAAATACCGTTGCCGGCGGTGCGGTCCGCCCGCTTCTGGTTGCCTTCTCCCAAGGATTTGCTCAGCAGAGAGTTGACGCCCACGCCGATGCCGATCGCGAAACCAATCTGCACATTCTGCACCGGGAAGGCAAGGCCCAGGGCCGTCACAGCGCTTTCCGAGTAGCGGGAGATATAGATGCTGTCCACCACATTGTAAAGTGCCTGCACCAGCATGCTGAGGATCATGGGAACGGCCATATTGGCCAGCAGTTTTCCGATGGGCATCACACCCATTTTATTTTCACGAAGGCTGGCGCCGCGCGTTGCTTGCATAACAACAATTCCTTCTTCCATACAAATATCCTGGTGATTATACCACGAAAAATGGCGAAAAACAAGTCCTCTGCGTTCGCAGAGGACTTGGCGTATCATTTATTTTTATAGACCTGGAGCACTTCGTACAGTGTGCCGGTCACGCAGTTTTCCGTGCGGGTCTTTTCACAGGCGGCGACGAATTCCTCATAGGTGCAGGTGGGTACGTTGCATTTGCGTTCTTCGTTTTCCGCAATGAATTTCAGCTGGGAGCTGTACACGCCCCAGGAGGAAGTCCACCAGCCGGTGACCGTGGTCTTGTAATTCCAAATGGTCCAGGAGTAGTTTCTCTCGTCGTAAAGGCCCAGCATCTTGTCCCAGACGGCCTTATCTTCAAAGGCGGTAAATTCGCCGATCAGTACAGGAACATCGTAATCTCTTCCGATGTTGGAAAGATCCTGGTAGGCAAAGAATAGTTCATAGGGCAGCAGATCATTGCGCCAGTTGTACCAATGGTACTGGTACTGGACATTTTCCCAGCCGTACTGCTGCGGATCCGGCAGCGCCGCAAAATCCCAACAGCAGCAGAAGGTAATCACATGCTCGTCGCCATTAGCACGAATGGCATCATAAATGCGGTCGAACACATTCCAGCATTCCTTGGTGGTGATGCCCTTGTAAGTATAAGTGGGCTCGTTCAGCAGATCGTAGGTAGCGATCCACTTGCCCAGCTCAGGCCGGGTGGTGGTGTAGTGCTGGGAAACCATATCCCAAAGCGCCACAGTAGCAGCCACATTTTCCTCGCTGTTCCACAGATTTGCTTCCCGCTTGGCTGAGCCGGAATGCTCATAGCCGCTCTGGCTGCCAGGTGCGCCATGGAGGTCCAAAATCACATACAGCCCCTGCTTGCCGGCCTGCTCCACGAACCAATCGAGGTAGGAAAAGGCTTCCTCCTCCGCCTTCGGGGTCAGATCCTCATTGAGGATGTTGAGGTAATAAAACGGCAGGCGCACCGTATTGAGCCCCAGATCTTCCTTGATGATCCGAAAATCCTCTTCCGTGAAGAAGCAGCTGTAGTAATAGGAAAGCAGTTCCTGCAAGGGAACTTCCTGCAGATTGGGGTTGGCTTTCAGCGCAGCGCGGAATTCCTCTTCCGTAAACTCAGGGTACTGAATGTTATCGCCGCCATCCTTAACATAAGAGCCATCTGCATGTTTCATCGGCTCCAGGGCAAAGGGACTCATCCATCCCTCCTGCAGCAGGATCTGGCCGGCATTGATGCCGATCAGCTGGATGCGGTTTCCTGCAGCATCATAGAGGCTTCTGCCACTGGCCTGGATCAGACCGGTGTCGTTTTCGATGGTGGCAGCCTGGGGCGGGATCTGATAATTGGCGGAATGGATCAGCATAGCTGCCGCCACCGCAACCAGGATCAGCACCAGGATCAAAATGGTGAACAGGACGGTTTTAATGATGCGCTTCATAGGCCTTCCCCTCTCTTTTTTCTACTGTAACTATATACCATCGGCGCTTGCGCTGTCAAGGAAATATAGGAAAAGCCCTGCGGGACTGAACTGAACCAGTAAAACTGGACAATAGACAAAAAGCCCCCTGATGTAGGATAATAACTACATCAGGGGGTATTGTTATGGCAAAGAGAAACTATGTACAGATCAAGCTGATTGAGGATCAAATTCAGTTAATGCGAACGGAGGGTATGACCAACAGAGAGATTGCAGACCACTTTGGATTGAATCTCAAACAGGTCAAGAACTGGGTTAACCGGCACAATAGAGCGCAGAGGAATCTTGCAGCTGGCATCATGCCTAAACCCAAAGGCAGGCCAAGAAAAGATGGCCAGCCGCCCAGGCAGGATCCGCAAAAGGAGATCACGCGGCTTCAGATGGAAAATAAATTGTTGCGGGATTTTCTGCAATCCACAGAAAGGAAGTGAGGCCCAGGGCGAAGTATGCCGTCATCTATCGTCACCGGCACGAATATGCAGTATCAGTCATGTGTAAATTCTTTGGGGTGTCCCGAAGCGGGTATTATGACTTTGTAAAGCGTCTTGGCCAGTCTGAGAATGACGCAGAGCTGGCCAGGAGAATAGAAGAATGTCAGAATAAGACAGACAAAACCTATGGCTACAGACGGGTCTGGAAATGGTTGAAAGACAGAAACATTGAGAGAAATCCCAAAACTGTACTCAGAGTGATGAAAAAGTACGGCTTATTGTCCGAAATACGACGTCGCCGAAAATGGATAAACCTTGGACAGCAAGTACATAAGTATGAGAATCTGTTAAAAAGACAGTTTCGGGCAGACAGACCAAATGTTAAGTGGGTCACAGATATTTCCTATATCCATACCAAAGAAGGTGTTTTATATCTGTCTATGATTCGGGATTTGTATGACAACAGCATTGTTGCCTATAAGACATCATCCAGGCAGACGGTCAATCTTGTGCTGGATACGATCCGGTTAGCAATGAAGAAAGAGAAAAAGAAGATCGCTGCGGAGTTGCAGCTCCACAGCGACCAAGGGTTTCAATACACTTCACACGGGTATTTTAACCTAATTCAATCTTACGGTATTACACCGTCAATGTCAAGTAAAGGGAATCCCTATGACAATGCGATGGCAGAAAATTTCTTCTCTATTTTGAAAACAGAATGTATCTACCGTCACAAGCCGAAGACATTCCATGAAGCAAATGATCTGATAGACAGATATATTCACTTCTACAACCATGAGCGCATCCAGAATAAAACTGGAGTAGCGCCGCTGACGCTGCGCCACTCCGCTTAAAACTTAATATTTCCTACATAGGGGTCTTTTTTGTGCTGTCCGCACAAACTGGGGCAGTATATTTCGGCCGGAGGCTTTTCTTTTACCCCAAGACGAAAATTTTTTCGTCTTGGGGTGTTTCGTTTTTAGGGTAAAAGCGTGCGGTAGGTAAATGAGGGGATTTTATCTGCTATTTCCGCCAAATTAATTTTTTCAAAAGGTGTTTAGTTTTAAGGTTTTTCGATGCCTACCAATTGAGGAAGAAAATATTTTTCTTATTGGGGTTGCCTTTACCCCCTCCTTATTTACGGATATGTGAAGGGATTTTTCTCCGGACAGTTGAAAGTTGCCTTTTGACAGAAGGTGATGGCCACAAGCATCACCTTAAAAATATTTCTGTCGGAGGGTTGACTTTGACCCCCTCAAATGTCCGGATATGTGAAAGGATTTTTCTTCGGCAAAATTTAATACGGAATCCCCCATTTAGGTGACAGCTACAAACATCACCTAAATGGGTTTCAGAAGTTTTTTCTGAAACTGGGTTTACAAATGGGGGCCCGAAAGTCGGAATTAGTGAAAGGACTTTCAAAAAGTTTCCGAGCTAGGGTTGACTTTACC
>JAZNIG010000073.1:0-9219 GCA_045577355.1 Faecousia sp.
CTCACCCAGGATGCCAGCCTCGTTCATCTGCTCAATCGCATTGCGCAGACGGTTCACAGCGATGGGGTACTCAGCGCGGACATAGAAATAACCTTCGGTAGCGCCAATGGCGTAACCGGCGATCATCATACCTTCAATAACCGCATAGGGATTACCTTCCAGAATGGAACGATCCATAAATGCGCCGGGGTCGCCTTCGTCGCCGTTGCAGACCACATACTTCTGGTCAGCTGCGTTGGCAGCGGCAAAGGACCACTTGCGGCCGGAGGGGAAGCCTGCACCGCCACGGCCACGCAGACCTGCAGCCAGAACTTCGTCGATGACTTCCTGAGGCTTCATATTCAGAGCGCGCTTCAGGCCCTGGAATGCACCATAGCCCATAGCCTCGTTAATGTCTTCGGGATTGATGACACCGCCGCCGTGGAGAGCAACACGCTTCTGCTTCTTGTAGAAGTTGATGTCCTCCTGCTTGGCAACCTTCTCACCGGTGTTAGGCTCTACATACAGCAGGCGATCAACGATCTCACCGCCCATGATATCCTTTTCGAAGATCTCATCCACATCGTCCAGAGAGACCAGACGGTACAGCGTATCCTCGGGGAAAATCTTAACGAAAGGACCCTGGGAGCAGAAGCCAAAGCAGCCAACAATGTTGACAGTAACCTTTTCCTGCAGGCCCTTCTCCTCTACCAGCTTTTCAAACTTAGCTTTAATATCCATGGAGTTGGAGGAGATACAACCGGTACCACCGCACAGCAAAATCGCACGCTTACCGTTGGAGCCATCCAGCTTGGCAGTCAGCGCGTCGGTGCAGCTACAAATCTTTTGATCGAGTTCAGCGAAATTCTTCATTTACTTGCCCTCCTTATCCAGATATTCCTTCACGACACCAGGAACTGCGTCCACAGTCATCTTGGGATAGACCTTGCCGTTAATGGTAACAGCAGGAGCAATGCCGCAAGCGCCGATGCAGCGCAGGGCATCGATGGTGAACAGGCCATCGGCGGGGGTCTGGCCGGGCTTTACACCCAAAATCTCGGAGAACTTGTCGATAATCTGCTGTGCGCCCTTGACATAGCAGGCAGTACCCAGGCAACAGCCGATGACATACTTGCCCTTCGGCTCCAGGGAGAAGAAGGAATAGAAGGTGACAACGCCGTAGATCTCAGCCACGGAGATGCCGGTCTTCTTGGAAACGATTTGTTGAACTTCCAGGGGGATGTAGCCATACTCGTTCTGGATATCACTGAGGATCATCATCAGAGGAGTCTTTTCGCCAATGTAACGATCGCAGATCTCATTGATCTTCTTGACACCGGCTTCGTTAATATGCGCCATTGTTTACCTCCACATATATCGTAATATATAAATTAACTACCAACTTTCGGCCGGAAAAACACGAATTCCGCCGCAGTAAGCGACGGAAGGCCTGTTTTTTCACAAAAACCTCAGTAATTATACAGATTTTAGTTGCAAAAACCAATAAAGTTGTGATACTTTATTTATAACTTGTACTTATAGATTTGCGAGGTAACTTATGAACTACAATTATCTTCTCTATTTTTCTGTGTTGGCACAGACAGAGCATTACACCACAGCAGCTGCCCGACTCGGAATTTCCCAACCTGCCCTCAGCAGCGCCATACACAATCTGGAAAACTCGCTTGGCGGTGTGAAGCTTTTTGAAAAAGTCGGCCGTAATATCCGCCTGACCGACGAAGGCCGCTTCTATCAGCAAACTGTGGACGAGGCCATCAGCAAGCTTCACGGTGCATCGCTGCTGTTGCGTGACAGCAGAACCCAAGCACCCGTAGTCATCCGCATGGGCATAGTCTCCGGCACTTTGGACGGCGTCCTGGCCCGAGAGATGGTAAAGTATACCCGAAACAATAGTCGCATCCGTTTCCATATGACGGAGTCCTCTTCCGAGCAGCTAATGGATATGGTTCGGCAAGAGAAGCTGGATATGGCGATTGTAGACTCCTCCGATCGAGACCGCAGCCTTCACTTCCGTAAATTGTATGAACGGGATTTCTTTGTTGCTGTTCCCTTGGCCCACCCGCTTGCCGACCGGGATTTTATCAACCCAAAGGATGTGGTTGGAGAACCTCAGGTAGTTTTTAATTATGATGTAGGCCGCAGTTTTAAAGAATGGACTACCGGTGCGCCTACGGATGAAGCCGTGGTTTGTACCGTGGATACCGCTCGGGCCGCATTGGATTTAGTAGCTAACGGTATGGGTATTGCCTTTGTTCCCAACGAGTGCGTTGAAAACCGACCCGGTATTCGCTTTATCCCTCTGCACAACTGGCACCAGGCACTGTATATGTGTATCCTCTATGACAAATGGTTGGAACCCCCGGTATGGGATTTCATAGAGATCGTTGTAAAAGGTTTCCGCAAGAGGGGGCACTAACAAAAAACACCTGGCCATGGCATTTTCTGCCATAGTCAGGTGTTTGTTTATTATTGCAAGTTTAGCTCTCGGTTTTCATTGGTAAACCGCCCCAAAATGTTAAAACAGAAGTGGAATTTCCTTAGAAGCACAAGCACTTTTAGAAATTCGGAGGAATCCTCCCGTGGCAGACAAACAAGACTTTTACCATAAGAAAACCTCCCATTCGTGGGAGTATTATAGCATAGTATGTGGCAGAAGTAAGCCCCTGTCCATCCCGTCGTCAAGCGTTATGCTATTAACATAGAAGCTAAAAACGGCTTTTGAGCAGATGGACAAATATCGATAAATACAAAAATCTCGCTACCATCATTATAGCTGGTTTTCCAGCAATTGAAGGGCGGCAATGCATTGTCGTGAAATTGCATCCATTGACTCTGATCAATCAAAAAATCCGCGCCGACACATTATGTGCCGGCGCGGGTTTGGTCAGTATCAATTTCAGGTCTCATCCGCCCTTGCCATAGCAAGCTGGAAGTCCTTGGTTTCAGTAAAGATCTCGTTCTTATAGGGATTCTTTTTTTGCTCAATGGAGCGCTTGATAATCAGAGCCAGTGCCAGCACATTGATGGCCAGGGAGGCGATGGAGATCACGCCCTGGGGCACGGGATTGACCAGCGTAGGACGAATGGCGGCATCCATGAAGCCGTCGGCATACAGCACGGGAAGGGTGGTGAAAATGCTACGGTCCTGGAACAGAGGGAAGACCTGGGCAAACATACACCACAGGGCCAGGGTGTTGGCACGGTTCTGGATCCAGCCACCCTTGTTCCACAAGGCATTGGCAACGGTGGGAGCCAGCAGCAGTGCCACACCGCAGAACCAGGCATGGGTGGGCAGATTCAGATACGTGTACTGGAAGTTCCACACATCATAGGCAAGAATATACAGGAAGGTCATATCGGGCCACAGCATATCCTTCTTATCCTTGGACCGGTAAATACCCCACCAGCCGGTCATGCAGAAGATATTGAGGATACCGGCGATGCCGTTGAGCCAGTTCCACCACCCGCCGTAGAGCCATACATTCTCGCTGGACAGCCACCAGCCATCGACGGACTGTGCGCCCTTGATGCCAGACTCGAAGTCGCTGACCACAGCGATGAGAATATTGGCAGCCACGATCAGGAAGGGGAACACTTTGAACCATTCCTTCTTGCCGACACCCCACTGGTACTTGATCATCATAAAGCCAATGCAGCCGGCGGTGGCGGCATAGAGTTTAAAATAATGGAACCAGCCGTTCATGTACACATAGGTAGGATTGGTCAGCGCCCACTGGGCACCCATGGCCGCACCCACATAAATGGAGATGAAGTAAACAGTCAGACCTGCGGGCAGGATCAGGAAGCAGGCGATACCGCCCCACTTTGAGCGGCGTGCAATTTCGTTCGCAAGGATCAGACCCACAAATACCATCAGCCAGCCAAGCAGCTGGAAGGAAGCAGTTTCACCGTAGATTTGGAACAACATAAGAATACCTCCCTAAATAACCTCAATTTCCTTGATGTTCAGTTCGTTTCCTCTTATAAGCCATGTCTTTTCGCTGCCACAATGGGGGCAGATCCGCCCATGGACAACGGTTTCGTACTCCTGTTGGCAGCCATCACACCAGGTAACAGCCTTCAGAATCTCCACTTTCATATCACAGCCTGTCAGCAAGGGGCGTTTCTTAATGGCCCAGGCCCAGCAGTCGGTGAGGTAGTGCGGGATCACAGTGGATACCTCACCGACTTCAATGGTCACACTTTGGATCTGGGTCACGTCATTTTCCTTCGCTACTTCTTCCAGAGAGTCCATGATATGAAAAACAACACCCAGTTCATGCATCTTACTTCTCCTTCTTTCTGGAGAACTTGATCTTCAGCGCCTGCTTGGCGCCGTTGCCCAGCACATAGGGCAGCTTCTTTTCACTGGGGATCATATTGGAGCACTCGGGCCGCTCACGGTGGAGCTTGATGGCGCCGAATTCGCACTTGGTGGTGCACACGCCGCAGCCGATGCACTTGTTGGGATCCACAACGGATGCGCCACAGCCCAGGCATCTGGCGGTTTCGGCCTTGACCTGCTCCTCGGTGAAGGGAAGCTTTGCGTCCCGGAAGGACTTCTTGTGGTCCAAATCAGCGCGGATGCCGGGAATCTGACGAGAAGAATTGTCGTACTGCTCCACCTTGATATTGTCCTTGTCCAGGGCGATGAAGTCCCGGCGGTTACGGCCGATGGTCAGGCTGGAATGGGGCTGAACGAAGCGGTGGATGGAGATAGCGCCTTCCCGGCCGGCTGCGATGGCATCGATGGCAAACTTGGGGCCGGTGTAAACATCGCCGCCCACGAAAATGTCGGGCTCAGCGGTCTGATAGGTCAGAGCGTCGGCCACAGCGCCGTTGCCTCTGCCCAGTTCCACCTTGGAGCCGGCCAGCAGGTCGCCCCACAGGATGCTCTGACCGATGGACAGGAACACCCGGTCGCAGGGGATGGTCTTCGTGTCGTTCTCGTCGTAGGTGGGGGCGAAGCGTCCGTTCTCATCCCAAACGCTGACACAGCGCTTGAAGACGATGCCGGTGACCTTGCCGTTCTCGGTGAGGATTTCCTTGGGTCCCCAACCGCAGTTGATGGTCACATCCTCATCCATTGCTTCGGCGATTTCTTCTTCGGAAGCAGGCATCTTATCCCGGGGTTCCAGGCAGAACATGGAAACGGATTCGGCACCGCAACGGTGTGCGGTTCTTGCCACGTCGATGGCTACATTGCCGCCGCCGACCACCACGGCCTTACCGGTCACGGGGTAGTTTTCGTCAGCACCCACCGTGCGCAGGAAATCCACAGCGGTCATAACACCTTCGGTGTCCTCGCCGGGGATGCCAGCTTTCTTGCCACCCTGGCAACCAATGGCGATGTAGAAAGCCTTGTAACCTTGAGCTCGCAGCTCATCCAAGGTCACATCCTTGCCCACTTCGATGCCGCACTTGATCTCTACGCCCATAGCCTTGATGATGTCGATTTCGGCATCGATGACGTCCTTTTCCAGCTTGAAGCTGGGGATGCCGTAGCGGAGCATACCGCCAGGCTTTTCGTTCTTCTCAAAAATTACGGGGGAATAGCCTTTTTCGGCAAGATAGAAGGCGCAGCTGAGGCCTGCGGGACCTGCACCGATGATGGCCACCTTCTCGGGGAAGAAACCATTCAGAGAGGGAACGACCTTCTTGGGAATAAAGCGGGTCTCGGCATTCAAATCCTGCTGGGCGATGAACTTCTTGACTTCATCAATGGCAATAGCCTCGTCAATGGAGCCTCTGGTGCAGGCATCCTCACAGCGGCGGGTGCAGATGCGACCGCAGATGGCTGGCAGCGGATTATCCTTCTTGATCAGTGCCAGTGCGTCGGTGTAGCGGCCCTGAGCAGCCATCTTCAGATAACCCTGTACAGCAATATGGGCGGGGCAGGCAGTCTTACAGGGTGCGGTGCCGGTATCGTAGCAGTTGATCCGGTTGTTGTCCCGGTAATTTTCGTCCCACATATGGGGGCCCCACTTCATTTCAGAAGGCAGGGGATGCTTGGGATATTCGATCTGCTTGCCGTCCTTGGTGCACAGCTTCTGACCCAGCTTTACGGCGCCCGCAGGACAGACTTCCACGCACTTGCCGCAGGCCACGCAATCATCCTTCTCCACCCGGGCCACATAGGCGCTGCGGGACAGGTTGGGGGTGTTGAACAGCTGAGAGGTACGCAAAGCATAGCAAACATTGATGTTACAATTGCAGATGGCGAAGATCTTGTCAGCACCGTCGATATTGGTGATCTGGTGGACAAAGCCGTTTTCCTCACCCTGGCGGAAGATCTCCAAAGCCTCTTCCTTGGTGATGTAGCGGCCACCCTTGCCGGTTTCCACCACATAGTCAGCCATGTCACCCACGGCAACACACCAGCCCTCGGGGTCATCGGCGCAGCCTTCGTCAAAGGTTTGACGGGACTTGCGGCAGGAGCAGGGAGATGCAGCATACTTGCCCTCGTACTTATCCAGCCAGTGGGAGATGTGCTCCACGGAAATGGATTGGTTTTCTGTTTCAATGGCCTTTTCCACAGGAATAACATGCATTCCGATGCCTGCGCCTCCGGGAGGCACCATGGGGGTGACCTTTTCCAGGGGCAGACGGCTCATGCGCTCAAAGAAGCGACCCATCTCCGGATATTTTGCCAGGATGGTATCGTTCATGTTGGTAAACTCGGCGCTGCCGGGCACGAACATGGGCAGCACCCACTGCTTGGTGCGAGTGGGATTCTCCCAGTTGTACTCCAGGATACCGATGAAGGACATTTCACCAAGCAGCTTTTCCAGGGTCGGCTCATCCTTGCCGGTGAGTTTGACCAGGTCCGCCATGGTTTTCGGCTGGCGAACGCCCATTTTCAGGGCCACCTCTGCCTGCTCGTCGGTCAGCAACATGGCAAGACCCCAGTATTCGGGATCGTACTTATTGAGCTTCTGCAGGCCCAGTTTCACAGGGATCCGGTTGGTGATCATTTTGCCCAGCTGCAAAATGATTTCTCTGGGTTCTTCCTTCTCCACAAAATCGGGAACAAACCCTGCCAAATAATCTGCCATATTTAATCTCCTTTCCAATTCATAACTTCCTGCTTCAGCCAGGCGGCAACAGCATCGCAGCCTTCGCCGGTCTTTGCGCTGATGTGGAAGATTTTCGCCTCAGGATTACGCGTATGGATGTATTCGGTGCATTTATTCAGGTCAAAGTCAAAATAGGGCGCCACATCGATCTTATTAATCAGCACCACATCACATACCTGGAACATCAAGGGATATTTCAGCGGCTTATCATGACCCTCTGGCACAGACAGGATGGCCATATTCTTGACCGCACCTGTGTCGAATTCCGCCGGACACACCAAATTGCCCACATTTTCCAGCACCACCAAATCCGCATCGGAAGAATCCAGGCCTTCCAAACCCTGCCGGGTCATACCGGCATCCAGGTGGCACATGCCGCCGGTGTGGAGCTGGATCGCCTTGACGCCGGCGGCCGCAATGGTTTTTGCATCCACGTCGGAGTCGATATCCGCCTCCATAACGCCGATGTTTAGTTCGTCCTGCAGCCGTTCGATCAACCGGATAAGGGTGATGGTCTTACCGGAGCCGGGTGAGGACATCAGATTCAGAAGATAGATGCCTTTTTCCTTTAAATCCGCCCGAAGCTTATCGGCCTGGGCATCATTATGGGCAAAGACGCTCTGCTTTACCTCCAATATTCTTACTTCTTTCAATCACATTGCTCCTTTCTGGCCATACCAGTGAAACCGGTACTTTTCTACTAATTATATTTTAAGAATTACTTCGGGAAGTGTCAATTATTTACTAAAAATTCTACATTTTATTAAAAAATAGTAAGTTGTAATTTTGCAGTTTGCATGGTAAAATGGAACTGTGGTATGTGGTATGACCAATACATTTCCAGGAGGAACGTCAATGAACTTCGAACAACTCTACGCGCCCAGTCTAAAAGAACTTTTTGTGCAGAAATTGCAGGGAATGATCTTGTCCGGCGAACTGGCTATGGGTGAAAAACTTCCGTCAGAACGGGAGCTTTGCCAGCAGATGGGTGTCAGCCGTGCCGTGGTCAACGGCGGCATTGCCGAGCTAGCACGACAGGGTTTTTTGGATGTCAAGCCCCGACAAGGTGCCTTTGTGGCAGATTACCGCCGGGATGGCAACATGGAAACGCTAATGGCTATTATGGACTATAACGGCGGTATGCTGGGAAAAGAGGAGATCCGCTCTATTCTGGAAGTTCGCTGGGGATTGGAGCAGATGACATTACGCCGGGTCATTGACAAAGCCAGTGATATGCAACTGGAAGTTTTGGGGAGATTTGTGGAGGCGTTGGGCAAAAATCCAACACCTGCGCAGGCGGCAGAGATTGCCTTTGCGTTCCACCATGAAATGACACTGATGGGTGGTAACCATATCCTCCCGCTGATCTACACCTCTTTTAAAATTCCCTGTACCGCCCTTTGGATTCGTTTTTGCCGTAAATACGGAGTGGCAGCGCTGCACAGCAATGTGGAAGAGCTTTACCGTCACCTGCTAAACCGAGACAAGGAAGGTGCCCGGAACTGGAGCAACCTTTATCTGGCAGAGGCAATCCACGGAAGCCAACAAATCTATGATGCATAACCGGTTAATACAAAAACCCCGCTTACCAACGAAGGTAAGCGGGATTTGCAATTAGATATAAAGGTTTACCTTAAAACTTTGGAATCGGTGTATGGGTTGGATTTTGGTCTTTCCTGACAGACAAACAAAAAGCAGTCCCGAAAGAGGCGGATCTGGTGCCTCTTAGGGACTGCCTTTGTTTTTTCATTGTCATATCGGAACTCGAAAATGTAGTAAATTTGTAGTAAAATGCGAAAAAATCGTGGTTTTATGTGGTTTTAGGGGGTATTTCGGGGCTAATTCAGGTAGTGCCATGGCAGACGAATAATATCTTTATCATAAAAACACCCCACAATTCGTCCCCATTATAGCACGGTTTTTTATGGATTGCAACTTGCAGAAAAGGACTGTAGGAGCCATTCACGAATGGCCCGCGGGCGATTCATGAATCGCCCCTACGATTCCGTCGGCAAGTGTTTCGCTTTTAGCATGGAAGCCGAAAACCCAATATGTCGAACAGATAGAAACAGCCGCCTCCATTATGAACAGAACCAGTAAAAACAGACAATAGACAAACAGCCCCCTGATGTAGGATCTGCCC